>CACZJR010000006.1 GCA_902781545.1 uncultured Spirochaetales bacterium
TATGACTGGGACAGGGAGATCTCAACATGCGATCCCTCCTACTACCACTGGACACAGTGGATCTTCGAGAAGCTCTATGAGAAAGGCCTTGCCTACGAGAGCCAGGCACCGATCAACTGGTGCCCGCACTGCAAGACCGGACTTGCCAACGAGGAGGTCAAGGAAGGAAAATGCGAGCGTTGCGGAAGCCAGGTGGAGAAGAAGAACATCCGCCAGTGGGTCCTGAAGATCACAGCCTACGCCCAGAGGCTTCTGGACGAACTGGACCTTGTGGACTGGCCTGAGAGCGTCAAGCTCATGCAGCGCAACTGGATCGGAAAGTCCGAGGGAGCCTCAGTCCTGTTCCAGGTCAAGGGTCTTGAGAATGACCCGGACGGAAAACTCGAGGTATTCACCACAAGATGCGACACCCTCTTCGGCGCCACATACATGGTAATCTCCCCGGAGCACCCGCTTGTTGCAAAGCTCACGACCAAGGAAAACGAGAAGGCCGTCAAGGACTACATCGCAGAGGCCGCCAAGAAGAGCGACCTTGACCGTACAGACCTGGCAAAGGAAAAGACAGGCGTCTTCTCCGGAAGCTATGCCATCAACCCGGTCAACGGAAAGGAGATCCCGATCTGGATCGCCGACTACGTGCTGATCTCATACGGAACAGGCGCCATCATGGCAGTCCCCGCACACGACACACGTGACTGGGAGTTCGCCAAGAAGTTCAACCTGCCCATCATCGAGGTCCTCAAATCCGAGGTCGATGTCCAAGAGCAGGCATGGACGGAGGACGGAATCCACGTCAACAGCGGCTTCCTGGACGGACTTAACAAGGCCGATGCCATTGAGAAGATGATCGCCTTCCTCGAGGAGCGCAAAATCGGACACAAGATGATCAACTTCAAGCTCCGTGACTGGATCTTCAGCCGCCAGAGATACTGGGGAGAGCCGATTCCTCTCATCCACTGCCCGCATTGCGGAACAGTCCTTGTCCCTGAGGATGAGCTTCCGCTCACACTGCCCGAGGTCCAGAGCTATCAGCCGTCAGGCACTGGTGAGAGCCCGCTTGCCAACATCGACAGCTGGGTGAACTGCAAATGCCCGAAGTGCGGAGCTCCTGCAAAGCGCGAGACCAACACAATGCCTCAGTGGGGCGGATCCTGCTGGTACTATCTCAGATATATCGATCCGAAGAACCCGAAGGAATTCGTTGATCCGGAGAAGGAGAAGTACTGGATGCCTGTCGACCTCTACATCGGAGGAACCGAGCACGCCGTGCTTCACCTGCTCTATGCAAGATTCTGGCACAAGGTCCTCTTTGATCTTGGACTTGTCTCAACACCCGAGCCTTTTGCAAGACTGGTCAACCAGGGAATGATAACCTCATTTGCCTATCAGAGGGCAAATAAATCATTGGTTCCTGCAGATCAGGTCATTGAGAATGCCGATGGCACTTTCACTGACAAGGAAACCGGAGAGAAGCTCGAGCGCGTCATAGCAAAGATGTCAAAGAGCCTGAAGAACGTCATCAACCCGGACGAGGTCATTGCCCAGTACGGAGCAGACACCATGCGCATGTACGAGATGTTCATGGGTCCGCTTCAGGTCTCAAAGCCCTGGTCCACGACCGGTATCGCCGGCGTGTGGCGCTTCATCGACAGGATCTGGCGCCTTGCTGACGAGAAGCCGCTTACAGAGGACAAGGCTCCGGCAGAGATCCTCAAGAGCCTGCACAAGACAATCAAGAAGGTCACAGATGACACCGCAACGCTGAACTTCAACACTGCAATCAGCCAGATGATGGTTTACATCAATGACCTTTCAAAGCTCGAGACTCTTCCGCGTGAGGCCTGGGAGCCTCTGGTCCTGATGATTGCCCCCTACGCTCCCCATCTTGCAGAGGAACTCTGGGAGAAGGCCGGGCACAAGCCGTCAGTGGCGAACGTCAGCTGGCCGAAGTACAACGAGGCTCTGACAATCGACGCCGAGATCCAGATCGTGTGCCAGATCAACGGCAAAGTCAGGGCAAAGATCATGCTGGGCAAGGATGCGACCAAGGAAGAGATCATTGCCGCAGCCAAGGCCAACGACAACGTGAAGAAGTACCTGGACGGTGCCACCATCGTCAAGGAGATTGTTGTTCCGGGCAAGCTGGTGAGCTTTGTAGTGAAGTGATTTTCAAGCCAAAACAAGCTCGAAGGCCTCCGTTTGGAGGCCTTTTATTTTACTAAACTATAAGAATTTAGCCGTTTAAGTGTACTGGAATAAACATTTATATGCGCATACGCGCACTCTCAGCACATTTACTAAATTAATATAGGGGTTTAGTAAATGGTTGTCAACATTTTTTTATTTTTTTAGTTTTTCACATGAAAAAAGTTTTCAAGGTTGCCTCATCATCCTTTTTGGGTGTTGAATATATAGCTCCTCAGCACCTCATTGATGCGGGTCTGATACCCCTTACCTTGCGCTTTGAAGGCATCTAGAACATCAATGTCTATTTTAAGGTGAACATCTGCCTTTTTAGGCCTGAACCACTCAGGGTGCCTGTTGATGGCCGGTTGAAGAGCCTCAAGCTCATTGTCATTCAGAGGCGGATTCTCTGCGTCAAATACTTGTACAGCATTCCTAATCCTTCTCTTTGAGTCTTCAGGCATATCTGCTGATTGCAGCTCATCTAGCGTTATTCTTTTTGTAGTACTCATTCATTTCCTTCTTTGTGGCAAGTCTTGCCGATATAATTCGTATCTTTCCTAATCGCTCTGTAAAAACAACACAAAGTATCCGCTCCGCAATACATATCGCATACCATCGATCTTCATTCAAGTTGGAATGCTTAGCATCATATGCTTCCAGAAGATTAGGATCCTTGAAAACAAACACTGCATCTTCAAAAGCAATTCCGTGCTTACGCAGATTGGCGATGTTCTTATCTTCATCCCATTCAAAAACCAAAACATTATCTCCTTTAACTGTACATCTGTTTATGTACATTGCCAAATGTACATTATATGCTGTTCTTCAGTCTCCCATCACACCAGGCTCTGCTTCAGGTAGCTGTAGGCGGCCCCTGAGGAGTCAACTATGAGTACAAGAACGCGGTCCATGTCCGGGTTGAGGTAGCGGTAGACACCTTCAGGGAGCTGCAGGTCGGGGGAAATGCCTTCTGTGACAACAAGGCCGGGATCCTGGAGGAACTCGCTTGTCCAGATTCCATTGGGCAGGGCAAAGCTGTCCACCGCGAATGGGGAAATTATCTTAAAGGAAGCCTCTGACAGCACACCGTTCTGAAGGTCACGGAGAAATAAAACCTTGTCTATTTTCCTAAAATCATCTGTTTTTTCATGCAGTTCACTAGAAATCAGGCCATAGTTTAGGCGGGATGTCACAACCCTGTCAATGTCCAGAAGCTCCCCTGCAAGGACCCCGTCATTCTGGGAAAGAGTAATATGTGAGGCGGTATCAAGTGGTGTAAGGATGGTCCCGAACGGGCTCATGTCACCTAGCGGATACGCTGCTATGACGGCAGTCTCCCCTGGTGGGATGTATAGCCGGATATTCCTTTGGTCAGAAGAGATGTACGTGCTCCTGATCTCATCACCATAGGTCCATTTGAGGGTGTACCACAGGCACTTGCCGGAGGCTCTTTCCCATGGGTGGGTCGGAATTGTGACTTCCAATGCCCTGTCGGGGGAGACAGAACAGGAGAAAAGCATCAGGGTAAACAGTAGTAATAAAGGCATTTTTATCTTCATGCCCTTATATACGAGAAAAGTGCAGGAAATATTTCAACTTTCAGGAAAATTTCTCAGTTTTTTTCTGTTGCTCTAAGAAGCTCACGGTATCTGGACCTGAAAGAGCGTAAAACAGAGCGCACTTCATCACTGCTGTAATCTGCGTAGGTCCAGGGCAGACGCTGGAAATCATGGTCCTGATAGATGAGGGTTGTCTCTCCGTAAATGCCGTCCTTAAGGGGGATGCGGTGGGACCTGTCCTTACAGGTTGCAAGAATCAGGTTGGCAAGAGAAAGCGTTCCCGGGTCAAGGTTGATCCTGCGGTTGCCGTCAAGTGAGAACTGCTTTTCAAGTTCATTAGTCAGTGTCTTTATGTCAGCAAGTGCGGATGGGTCAATCAGATCATGGAAGAGAAGCAGGTAGCGCACCGGCCTGCCACCCATCTCGGAATCATAGTAATCCGTGTAGGAGAAATCCATCACCGGGCTGTGCATATCCACAGGCCCAAAGTTCTCCTCAAGCACAGAGATCAGACTGTCATGCTGCACCTCAAGGGTCGACAGGACTCCAATCATCAATGCACATCTCTGGAATTCCCTTGCCTCTGCCATAGCGCCTCCGCTGGAATTCTCCCACCCTTGACTTCTCTTGTCAACTTTCCTTGCTTTGATGGCATTTGGGATTTATCATTGAATCATGCCAAAGCTGATTGTCTTTCTGGGAAATCCGGGAATCCAGTACAGACAGACCAGACACAATGCCGGATGGATTCTCTGTGACCGCGTCACTGAAAGGCTGGGACTTGAGGGGCGCTGGCAGACAAAGTTCCACGGCCAATTCATCAAAAGCGGCAATTCTGTCCTTCTTAAGCCTCAGACATTCATGAATGAGAGCGGAATATCGGTCCAGGAGGCATCAAGGTTCTTCAATGTTGCGCCAGCTGATGTCCTGGTGGTCCATGATGACATTGAGCTAGAGTTCGGAGCGGTGCGCATCCAGCTGGGCGGAGGAATGGGCGGACACAACGGGCTGAGATCTGTGAAACAGCATTTGGGAACAGACCAGTTCAGAAGACTGCGCATAGGAGTCGGACGTCCGCCGGCAAGGATTCAGGTTGCGGACTTTGTCCTTGGAAGATTCACGGAAATAGAGGAGAAACAGTTGCAGGGAATACTGGATAACGCAGCTGAAACTGCGATACAATATATCTGCAATTGAAATAGGGAGAAGCTATGGAGAACAGGGATTTTAGGATTTCAGAGATCTGCAGGGAGATCATGACATATGAGAAGCCCATGTTTGAGACATCGGAAAGGGCCGACAGGATGTACCGTCAGGCGCAGGAGGTCTCCGTTGTCTACAACAACAGTCATGAGCATCCCATAACAGCCGGAAAGATATACACCTCTGCGGTGCTGCACATGGTGTATCAGGCTGTGATCTCCGTTTTCCTCCGCGGCTCTGACTCCGATCCGTTCTCAAGGATCTCGGTCCTGGCAGAGAAGAACAAGGACACAGCGGATGTCCTTGACTTCTACGACAGGTCATTCCCCACCCGCCTGAGCGAGAGCTCAGACCTTCTTCACGGTGTTGAGACTGCAAGGGCCTTCTTTGTGCATCAGGTCCTTCAGGCCAACCCTGCCCTGCTTGCCGCAACCGGGGACATGCTTGACCAGAAGAAGCTAAAATTCCCGCAGGGGACACAGGCACTGACGGCAATGATGGGAAGCTATCTCAAGGGAACCGGGTTCTCCGAATCAACGGAAGATGACCTGTTCTCCTTTCTCACACTCCCTGCGAGACTTTATCCGGACTCACTCTCAAAACAGATCGCATACATCCTGGAGCACTGGGAGGCACTGCTTCCTGAGGAGTTCGCCACGCTGCTTCTGAAGAGCCGTGACTACATGCAGGAGGAGGACAGACCCCATTTCCAGGGTGGCCCGGGTCCCATGGAGATTCCTGATTACTCCAACCTGGGCGATGATGACATTGAGTCATTCACCCCGGACCGCAACTGGATGCCCAACGTCATCATGATGGCAAAGAGCACCCTTGTGTGGCTGGACCAGCTTTCAAAGAAATACAACAGGGACATTCACAGACTGGATCAGATCCCTGACGAGGAGCTTGATTACCTGCGAGACTCAGGTTTCACTGCACTTTGGCTGATAGGTCTCTGGGAGAGAAGCCCTGCGTCAAAGAAGATCAAGAACCTCTGCGGAAACCCGGATGCCGAATCGTCCGCTTATTCACTCAAAGGCTATGAGATAGCATCAAGAATCGGCGGCTGGGAGGCTCTCTTCAACCTCAAGAACCGATGTTGGGAGAGAGGAATAAGGCTTGCAAGCGACATGGTTCCGAACCACACAGGCCTTGACAGTGACTGGATGAAATACCACAGCAACTACTTCATCCAGCAGCCTTATCCTCCATTCCCTTCATACACATACAACGGTGAGAATCTCTCCGAGGATCCTGATCTGGACATCAGGATTGAGGACCATTACTACAACAGGACAGACGCCGCCGTGACCTTCAGGCGCATTGACAGGAGAACCGGTGAGACATCCTACATCTTTCATGGAAACGACGGAACAACAATGCCCTGGAATGATACTGCTCAGCTTGATTTTCTTAACCCAGAGACACGGGAGGCTGTCATTCAGCAGATCATGGCAGTTGCCAGGAACTTCCCCATAATCAGGTTCGATGCCGCAATGACACTTGCAAAACGCCACATCCAGAGGCTCTGGTACCCCAAGCCTGGCACTGGCGGAGACATTGCCGGCAGAACACCTTTCGGAATGTCAACCGAGGAGTTCAACCGCAGGATCCCGAATGAGTTCTGGAGAGAGGTTGTTGACAGAATCCAGACGGAGCTGCCGGACACACTGCTTCTGGCTGAGGCATTCTGGATGATGGAGAGCTACTTTGTAAGGACCCTTGGAATGCACAGGGTCTACAACAGCGCCTTCATGCACATGCTCAAGAACCAAGACAACAAGAAATACAGGGACATGATCAAGGCCACCTTGGAGTATGATCCTGATATCCTCAAGCGCTACGTCAACTTCATGAACAACCCGGACGAGGAGACAGCAATAGCGCAGTTCGGTGACGGGGACAAGTACTTCGGAGTCTGCACCCTCCTCTCCACACTGCCGGGTCTTCCGATGTTCGGTCACGGACAGATAGAGGGCTTCAGGGAGAAGTACGGCATGGAGTACCAGCGTGCCTACTGGAATGAGACCCCGAACGAGGGGCTGATTGAGGAGCACAAGAGAAGGATCTTCCCGCTCCTTAAGATGAGATGGCTTTTCTCCGAGTCAAGGTACTTCCAGCTGTTCGACGCTTATGACGGCTACGGCAACGTCCTGGAGTCCGTTTACGCATACACAAACGGTGATGACAACCAGATGGCAATGGTACTCTACAACAACCAGTATGAGCGAGTTGACGGATGGATCAACATGTCCGTCCAGAAGCTCGTGAAGGAAGGCGGAGAGAGACACATGGAGGTTGTCTCCCTCGCACAGAGCCTAAGGCTCAAGCGTGGTGTAAGAAGATTCCTGGTCTACAGGAACTTCAGCAACGGGAAGACCTACCTGTACCCTTCCGAGAAGCTGTTTGATGAGGGAATGAGAATATCCCTCAACGGCTATGAGACCAAGGTTTTCACCAACATTTACGAGGTAGAGGACATCGATGGTGTCTATGAGCGGCTTTACAACAAGTACAACGGCCACGGCATACAGGACCTTGAGCATGAGATAAGGATCCTTTACCTGGAGCCCTTCTTCGAGGCAGTCGAACCCGTGAAGGGTCAGAAGTTCTTCAAGGACCTCAAGGCTATCTTGCAGGGCAAGGGGACAAGCATGAACAGACGCAATGTCATGCAGACACTCGGCTCATGCTACACCTACATGGAGGAGTTTGACTCACTGTTCTCCAAGATCGGACTGAACATGCACATCATGAAGCCGCAGACAATCCTTGAGATGCTGGGCAGCATGGACGCAGTCTGCCGCAACCAGCTGTTCTCAAACGGGAACGCAATCATGGACACCGACATTGTGACGGTGTTCGCTGCAGGCTTCCTTGCAATGCCGTTCCTCTCATCTCATCCGACCATGGATGAAGCGATCAGGATTGTGCAGTATCTGCAGCTCTCGCGCTTCTTCGACTGCCCGGAATCAATTATCTCACGCTGTGCGATAATCATCGCAAGGGGCACTAGCACAGTGGAGGAGCTTCTGCAGGAAAAGACCTTCCTGGACCTGATCGGACGTAACGAATATCAGGGCGTGAGATGGTTCAGGGGAGAGTCCTTCCAGGAGTGCATGTACCTGACATATCTTGCAGATGCAATGACAGCAGGCATAAATCTTGACCCTGAGACGGTTGAGGACTACAGGAAGGAGATTGACCTCTGGCTCAGAAAATGCGGGGATGCCCAGTACAAATTGGACAATCTGTTAAAATAGAACTTCTTGCATTAGACCTATAATGTAAATATAATTTACAACTATGAAGACGTGGTTGACTTATCTTGCAGCAGCTGCCATGGGACTGGCATTTGAACTCACTTTGCACGGAAGCGGGTTCTATCTGTCATTTATCACCTTCATGGCCGATGTCATGCTCAAGCTCGGAATCTTCATGGTTTTCCCGCTTGCATTCTTCACCATGACATCAGGAACAGCCTCCCTGACCCGCAAGCGTGGAAACAACAGCTATGTGTGGCTCTCCACAATCCTGTGGGCCACATTCACAACTGCTGTCCTCTCAATTGCCGCCGGTCTCCTTTTCAGGGTATTCCCTGCAGTCTTACCCACGACATCCACATCAACTGCCAACGCACAGCAGGCATCAGAGCTCTCGTCAGCCATCATCGGCTCAACAGTGACTAGGCTCGCTGCAGCAAATCCCCTTTCCGTCAACTCGTTCTTAAACTTCATCAAGTCAAGTGACTGTCTGCTTCCGATCATCCTGATCGCACTCATCTTCGGATATGCCATCCGCCCGACTTCAGAGGTCATCAGACCGGCATACATCACACTGAACTCAATTAGTGAGGTGATGTTCCGCCTGGCAAAGATAATCGCAAGATTCCTGTGGATCGGAATATTCTTCATCTCCGGAGTCTGGTTCCATAATCTCTGGACCGATGCAACAGTCTTCTACTCATGGAGATTCGTGGTCCTCTGCTGCATCATCGGATTCGGAATGCTCTTTGTGATAATCCCGCTCGTTTACGGAATAATGACAGGCTTCAGGAGAAACCCGTACAGGCAGATTGCGAGACTTCTCTCATCGGGAGTCGCCGCATTCTTCTCCGTGAACTACCTGTTCAGCATGAACACCCTTTACACAGACTGCAGGATCAACCTGGGAATACAGAAGAGTGTTGTCTCCTCAGCACTTCCCCTCCACAGCATACTGACAAAGGGAGGAAGCGCGCTTGTCTCATCAATGTGCACATGCTCGATTGTATTCGCGGCAACCGGAGTTGCCCCCACTGCCCTTCAGACAGTGACAATCGCCCTGGCATGTACCCTTGCAAGCTTCATCTGCTCCATACATGCAGGTTATGAGGTTCTCTTCATAACAACCTACGCTCTTGGACTTCTCAACATAAATGCCGGCGGAGCGCAGTTCGCCATAATCGCATTGCTTCCGATGCTCAACGGAATGGCTCTTCTGCTTGACGTGATGCTGGCAGGACTGGGAACAAGCTTCACCGCCTCAAATCTGAACGCTGACTGCTACATCACAGCTGAGGATATTGTCTGATGAACAGCAAACTGCTGCGAGTGCTTACCCTGCTTCTGCAGATCCTGGTCATAACAATCTGTCTCACAATATGTGTCTACGGAATTGTTGTCACTGAGGACATACAGGACAGCTATCCTTACATCGCTGCCACAGTCAGGGTATCAATCCTTCTGCTTATAACTATCTCCTATTACAAGACAAGCGTGTCTGCATTCAACCCCGGAAACCTGTTCATGATGATGGCAATGCTTTATATGTCCATCACGGAGCTAAGGATTCTCTCTTATTTCACAGGACTGACAGGTTGGAGCTTCCTGCCCCCACGAGTGGGAGTATGGCTTCAGCTGTTCTCTCAGTTCATGCTGTACTTCTCACTTGCAGGCTATGCCCTCTTCTATCAGAACAACGAGCACAGCTCCACAACAAGATTCAATGCCCTGGGTACAGTGGCGATGCTGTTTCTGGCCCTCACAATCCCTTCGACACAGGATATTGTCGGAGTATGGGGCAAGAAGGCTCCTCTCTCGATACTTGTCGTGATTGCCTCAATCGCCCTGATCACCTTCATGATCATCCTGATCAATGAGCAGTCAAAGGCAGCCATCGTGCGGCTCATAGGACTTGTGCTTATGATGCTGGGCAACTTCGCCGCTGTGGTCTTATCGTCATTCATCTACTACGCCGCAGGCTCTGTGGCCTTCTTCATCGGAGGCTTCATGGTCATGGTGGTGACTCTCAGGAACTCGGTTATACTCTGATCAGCCTTCCAGCAGTTTCCTTGACATACCGGCAATCTCATCCACATCAACCTTGATAAGGCTCCTGTCATAGGAGAGAAGTCCGTTGACCTCCTGCTCCACATCAGAGACCTGAGTGTAGATTGATGCTGCAAGACCTTCTTCCTTTGCGGGCATTATCTGTCTCTCATAAAGATGGACAATGGCCTTTGTGAGTTCTGCCCTGGTCCTGAAACGCTTATAGGTGAAAGCCTTTTTTGCAGTGGTGTTGGTGTCCATTCCATATCCGCCGAACTCAGACAGTATCACAGCCCTGCCTTTCTTATCTGCCTTGAACCTGTATGGATGGAAATAGACATGAAGGCTCCTGAAATCTCCGAACCCCTGGTCGTGCCAGCCTGAGGCATGGTCTATTGTCCTGCTTTGATCCAGCTTCAGTATATTGGCTACAATGCGCTTTGAGTCGAACTGACCCCAGCCCTCATTGAACGGGACCCACATGCAGATGCTGGTGCAGTTATACAGGATGCGCACAGTACCGTATGCCTCATCCTCCCAAACCTTGCGTGCATTCTCATCCTCCCTGGCAAACTTGTCATACCTATCATCCTTGAGAAAAGAACCTATTACAAGAGGAGCGCTTATGACGGACAGCTTGTATCTGCCGCCACCGGAGACCATGTCCTGCCAGACTAGCATCCCGAGCCTGTCACAGTGATAATACCACCTAAGAGGCTCTACCTTGATGTGCTTTCTCAGGGTATTGAAACCCATGCTCTTCATCCTGGTGATGTCATTTATGAAGTCATTGTCGGATGCAGGAGTATAGTATCCGCCCTTGAAATAGCCCTGATCAAGAAGTCCGTGGTGGAAATAAGGCTTACCATTTAACAAAAGGACATTGTTTCCTTTCTCATCCGGGCCAACACCGAATGTTCTGAGCCCAACGTAGGAATGAACCGTATCCTCATTGAATCGTATGTCAAATTGATAAAGGAAAGGATCCTCCGGAGACCAGAGCCTGGGGTCCTCTATCCTTATATAAGACTGTTCACATGTGAAAATCTCATGATCCTTTCCTTCCAGAGTCAGGACAGCACTGCCACGGCTTCTGTCATTCAGGATTACGGTTATATGAAAGCCTCCGAGATCCGGGGTAATCTCAATTTTCTCTATATATGTTCTGGGGACCTTCTCCATCCACACCGTCTGCCAGATTCCGCTTGTCTTTGGGTACCATATCCCGCCGGGCTCTGAGCTCTGCTTTCCTCTTGAGATCTCCTCTGAATCTCCAGGATCCTGCACGCTGACATCAAGGTCAAACGAGCTCTTATCCACCTCCACGGTGAATGGAAGATATCCCCCGACGTGCTCAAGGATCTGTTTCTTGTCAATGAAAACCACAGCCCTGTAATCAACTGCACCGAAATGAAGAAGAAGCCTGCTTTTCTCCAGATCCACATCAGGGAAATCCACATGGGTGCTGTACAGCATTGTCTCATAATGCTGGAGCGTCCTGTTCACCCCGCTGAACTCCGACTCAGGAGAATACGGGACCAGAATCCTGTAGTCCTCCGCCTTGTCTCCGTCAGAGAGGAAACGAAGGTTCCACTCCCCGTTCAGGCAAAGGTAACTGTCTCTTCTAAGCTGAGGACGCGGATACTCCGGCAACGGGATTCTCATGAAGGCCTCCTGGCAAGCAATGCATTCTGATTGTTTTATTTTACAATATCTTTCATAATCTTTGTATGCGTCTGTTTCTGTTACCGCCGACATTCAAGGGCGAACCCACATTGGAGCTGTCCGGAAAGGACTTCAATTACCTCATCCACGCCCTCAGGCTCAAGGAGGGTCAGGAGATCATGGGAAGGGACCGTGACGGAAAACTGTGGGACCTCAGGATCACCGGAATAAGGAAAAACAGCTGCATTCTGAGTGCAAGTGCTGCACAAAGCGCACAGAGCAAGACAGATGCGCTTCCCGAGGAAAGACCTCTGAAGCCGATAATCCTCTATCAGTGCCTTCCCAAGGGAAGAAAGGCAGATGACATAATCAAGAAGGCAACAGAGGCCGGAGTGAGGGACATAGTCCTTGTCAGGAGCAGAAACTGCGTGGCCAGCCTTGAGGGAAAAGAGGAGACCAGACTAAGCAGATATGATGCCTTGGTTGCGGAGGCAATCCAGCAGAGCGGCTCAATGGTCCCGACAAAGGTCCATGGTGTGATTGACATCAGTGCCGTTGCGGAAGACTTCAGATCCAGAAGCTGCGGCATGGAGAGTCTAGGCCTTGTCCTTCATCAGACACGCCTTTCAGAGAGTCAGTCAGACCTCTTTTCATGTGTCAGGGGCTTTAACGGTTGCACTGCCCTGGTAGTAGGTCCGGAGGGTGGACTGGAGGAAGAAGAGTGCATGATGCTGCTTGATGCGGGCTTCAAGGCGGTACTGCTCAAAACCAACATCCTAAGATGTGAGACAGCCTCGATTTATGCAATCGGAGCAGTCCAGACAATACTTGAATCATCCTGTTAATAAATTGTGCATAACTTTATTAAAGTTTAGTAGATTCCGGAAAAACCGACACTACAAAACACCCATAAAACCTATATAACTTTTTAACAGATACAAACGCCATATTGTTAAAATAATTCTTTATGTATAAAAGAATTAAAATCTACTACTCACATGATTAGTGCCAAGTTGGGAAGGTTATAACTTGACCACCCTGTCCGCCCTTTGACGACACCTTGTTCAATCCTGTGCATAACTTGTGCAATAGTGTGTGTAAAAAATACCCACTAACCATGTTTAGGTGTTTTATCTTCTTATAACGGAAGAACCTGCCCGAAGGCAGGTTCCCCATGTTAAAGACACCATTTGAAACTAGAAATTCACTACTCTGTTGCTGCTGCCGGAAGCAGGCAAATAGTTGGCGTCATAGTTTATCTCGTAGTCCTGAAGATACTCGTAAGCCGCCTTGCAGACATCATCATAGACAATGTCCACAAGAGGTCTCTCATCATATGTCATCCTCAAGAGGTATTCGTTCCTTGCAACCAGGAGAAGAACCTCCTCCCTGATTCCGCTGTCTGCGTGCTCTTCAGCGAACTTTGAGATGTTCGCGGTGGAATACTCGGGATTCTGGTCAACGAACTGCTCCACTGCCTTGCTGTTGATCAGCTCGGTGTATGCCTCAAGCTCATCGTCGGTGACTGTAAGGTCCTCAATGACGAAGTCAGGCTCAACACCCTCTCCGTGGATTGTCTTTCCTGCAGGACCCACAAAGCTTGCGGTTGTGATTGAGGTGTAACCTGTTCCGAATGAGGAAATCACCTGCATGACACCCTTTCCATAGGTCTGTGTTCCGAACAGGACCGCGCGTCCGTTGTCCTTCATCGCAGATGAGAAAATCTCCGCAGAGCTTGCAGTTCCGCCGTTCACAAGGATAGCGACCTCAACATCCGGAGAAACGGTGACTCCGTTATTGGCGACATATGTGACGTTCTTTGACGTGTCCTTATAAGATATTGAGAGAAGGTTTGAGTTGCTTATGAACATGTCCGCAATGCTCAATGTAACATCAACATCTCCTCCGGGATTGTCTCTGAGATCGATTATCAGCTTCTGCATGCCTTTAGAGGCAAGATCCTTCAGGGCATCGCCGATTGCCTTGTATGTGCTGTTGGAGAACTCAAGAATCCTCAGGTAAGCCGTTGTTGTGCCCTCAATCATGTCGTACTCGACTGTCGGGACGGTGATGATCTCCCTTGTCAGTGACAGTGTGAAGGTCGAGTCCCCTCTCTTGATTGTAAGATTTACTGAGGTGCCAGGTGTTCCTTTCATCATCTTTGCACATTCGGTGGCCTCTTTTTCATTAACCGGCTCATCATCTATGGCAATGATGTAATCTCCGGCCCTCAATCCGGCCTTTGAGCTTGGTGTATTCGGGAAAACCTGTGTGATCAGGGCATAGATTGTGGCCTCGTCATCAGGATCCTGGTAATCCACATAGGTCTTTGAGAAATAAATGCCAAGTCCTCCGTAGACACCGGAGACCTCCTCCTGATAGTCATCGGACTCCTCCGCCTTCACATAGTAGGTGTATTTGTCTCCAAGCGCATCAAAGAGGGCCGTGGCCATTGCCTCGTAGACAGCCTCATAGTCGATATCGTAAAGGAAGTTCTGGTCAACGTACTGATACAGCCTCTCCAAAGTGGCCATGTCCCTTGAGATTATCTCAGATCCGGTTGATGAAGAGCCCCTTGTGGAGGTGCTGCTCGGATAAACCGGTTGGGAATTGCGCATCAGGTTCTCAAAGAACTTCTGCTCCTCCGGAGTGCCGTTTGCAAATAGCAGTCCTGCAAACAGAGTCAGGACAATCAATGTCAAAACTATTTTCTTCATACCTGAAATATACTACTTTTTGCCACGTGCGTCTTTCATATGAATGAACCACACAAAAAAAACATAATATGCTATTATTCTTTTTATGCAGATGTATGTTGATTTTCCCAGCTGGATCTCACCCTATGTGGTTCCCTTCCTGCCTGTCAGATGGTATGCGCTCATGTACATCGTGGCATTCACCATCACATACATTCTTTTCAGATACCAGTGCAACCACGGTGAGCTGAACAGGATGTCCGCGGATGACTCCCTGACATTGTTCTGCTACGGAATAGGATTCCTGATCATAGGGGCAAGGGTATTCTCCACCCTTTTCTATGACGGCACCTGGTATTACTGGACACATCCGTGGATGATATTCTGGCCGTTCAGGAACGGCAGGTTCATAGGACTTCCGGGCATGAGCTATCATGGCGGTGTTGTGGGATGCATCTTCGGAGGCTGGCTGTTCGCAAGAAAATACAAGTACAGGCTCATGGATGTCGCAGACCATGTGATAGCGGCAATTCCCCTGGGATACACATTCGGAAGACTAGGAAACTTCATCAACGGCGAGCTCTGGGGCCGTGTCACCACACATGGAATAGGAATGGTGTTCCCTGATGCTCCGGCCTTCTCCACAGACATAGAGTGGGTCCGTCAGGTCGCCGACAAGGTGGGTATGAGCTATACCTCAGGCTCATTTATCAATCTTCCGCGCCACCCGTCCCAGCTTTACGAGGCCCTTTTCGAGGGTGTTCTGCTCTGGCTGGTGCTCTGGTTTGTCATCAGGCCTCTTGCAGTGAGGCGCAGCTCAAAGAACGGCCCGGGAATAGTAAGCGGTGCTTACTTCATAGGCTACGGTCTTGCACGCTTTGTCATAGAGTATTTCCGTGAGCCGGACAGCCAGCTCGGATTCATCATCGCCCTGGGCAAGGAGACAGAGCCCACCGCCCTGTTCAAGTCAGTCCTGAACATATCCATGGGGCAGATCTTCTGCCTCCTGATGATCCTTGCGGGAATAGCGATGATAATCTATGCGCTTAAGACAAAACCGGTAACATATCCTAAAACCTCAAAGTCAAAGGGAAACAGCAATGCACGTAAACGAAAAGGTTGATGCCCTCAGGGCACAGATGAGAGAAGCAGGCCTCTCTGCCTGGATCATAAACGGAACTGACCCGCATCAGAGCGAGTATGTGTGTGACAGATGGCATTCAAGACGCTGGATAAGCGGCTTCACTGGCAGCGCAGGTACTGTAGTTGTAACAGAGGACAAGGCCCTGATCTGGGTTGATTCGCGCTACTTCGTACAGTGCGCGGCACAGATT
This sequence comes from uncultured Spirochaetales bacterium, assembly GCA_902781545.1. Classification (GTDB taxonomy): domain Bacteria; phylum Spirochaetota; class Spirochaetia; order Sphaerochaetales; family Sphaerochaetaceae; genus UBA9732. The sequence goes on from CACZJR010000006.1 coordinate 15,954, forward strand.
AAAGGCACTGTCTTTGAGATGAAAAAGATAGACGGTCCGGAGGCAAGCTCCCCGCTTGCGTTCCTGAAGGAGACTTTCCGCAATAACGAGAAGGTGGGAATCTCAGCTGAGACACTGATGGTCACAGCAAAGGAGCGCTATCAGGAGAACGGGATAAACATCCAGGCAACAGATGATCTTCTGGATGCAATCTGGAAAGACAGGCCAGCAATGCCTGAGAATCCTGTTGAGAAGATGGATGATAGTCTGTGCGGCCAGAGTGCGCTTGAGAAAATAAATAAGATAAGGGAAATGGGACATCAGAAGAGCGAGTCCTACCATCTTATCTCAAGTCTGGATGACATTGCCTGGATCCTGAATCTCAGGGGAAGCGACATAGATGACACACCGGTGTTCCTGGCTCATCTTCTGATAGGACCTGACACTGTAAGGCTTTTCACTCCGCAGGCACGCTTCTGCAAGGTGAAGCCCGAGTGCTATGAGGTTCTTCCCTATGACAGCATAGCCACAGTCCTCTCAGGACTATCAGATACTGTTATCAGGCTCAACCCTGACAGGATCAACATGAAGATGCAAAATGCCCTGGACAAGGCACACAATGTCCGCATCTCCCGTGGTCGCGAGTACTCAACAGACCTGAAGGCAGCCAAGAATCCGACCGAGCTTGAGGGCATGAGGACAGCTCATATCCTGGACGGAGTTGCCCTGGTGAACTTCCTTGCAATGGTCAAGCGCAATGAGTTTGATTTCACGGAGCTCTCTATTGCAAAGGCACTCTCAGACGAGAGAGAGCTTGAGGAGGACTACCTTGGTCCGTCCTTCTCAACAATCGCAGGCTTTGCCGAGCACGGTGCGGTGGTTCATTACAGTGCCACGGAGGAGACAGACATACCCATTACAGGCAACGGCCTTCTGGTCCTTGATTCAGGCGGACAGTACACCTGCGGTACAACCGACATAACAAGGACCCTTCTGTTCGGAGAAGCCACACAGGAGCAGAAAGAGGACTACACACTTGTCCTTAAGGGGCATCTCGCACTTGCTGCCCAGGTATTCCCCAAGGGAACCACAGGCCACCAGCTCGATGCCCTTGCTCACCAGTTCCTCTGGCAGAAAGGCATGGATTATTTCCATGGGACAGGACATGGCGTAGGATACAGGCTGTCTGTCCACGAGGGGCCGCAGCGAATATCCTCAAAACAGGGAACCGGCGAACCTGTTCCCCTTGAGGTTGGCATGGTCATAAGCGATGAGCCCGGTCTCTATAAGGAAGGCAAGCACGGAATAAGGATAGAGAACCTTGTGGCTGTCACAGAGGCAATGAAGACTGAGTTCGGCCAGTTCTACACATTCGAGGTCCTGACCTGCTGCCCCTATGAGAGGGACCTGATAGTCAAGGAAATGCTCACCCCGGATGAGATTGCAATGATCGACGATTACCACAGCTGGGTAAGGGAGATGCTGATAGACATGGTTGATGAGAGCTCAAAGGATTATCTTATCTCAGCAACCGAACCTCTTTGATGGGAGACCACGATGGAAGAGAAAGCCAGAACCGTATATGGGATCGGAAACCCCTTGATAGATGTAATAGTCAATGTCTCTGACAATGACCTCAAGACACTTGGCCTTTACAAGGGGACAATGAATCTGATCAACCTCGAGAAGCGTCTTGAGCTTTCAGATTTCATCAAGGCAAAGAAGGAGCCCACATTCTCATGCGGAGGCTCCTGCCCCAACACTATCATCACATTGTCTGCACTTGGAATAAGGTCCACTCTTGCAGGTAAGATCGGAAATGATGAATACGGAAACATCTACCGCGAGAGGCTCACCTCCCTCAACGTTCATGACAACCTTGCAGTATCGGACAAGAACGTCACCGGATCCTCAATCATCCTGATCACACCGGATTCAGAGCGCACAATGAACACATACCTGGGCGCAAACAGGGACTTCTGCCCGGACGATGTCATAGAGAGCGAGGTCAGCGGCGCTGATTTCTTCCACTTCACAGGCTACATGTGGGACACACAGAACCAGATGGAGGCCATCCGCAAGACCCTTGCCATAGCAAAGCGCAACAACGTGATGGTGTCATTTGATATCGCTGACCCGTTTGCCGTAGGCCGTTATCACGATGCCTTTCTTGAGATTATAAAGGACAGCTGTGACATAGTGTTCGCCAACAAGGAAGAGGCAAGGATGCTCTTTGACAACTACGACCCGTATGAATGCTGCAAGACAATGGGAAAGCTCTGCGAGACTGCAATTGTCAAGAACGGCAAGAAAGGCTCATTCATCAGCTACCGCAGGAAAGTTTATGAGATTCCTGTCCAGGGTCCCGCCACTCCTGTAGATACCACAGGAGCCGGAGACACCTATGCATCAGGATTCCTGTACGGGCTCTGCAAAGGCCTGGACATTGAGAGAAGCGGCGCCATAGCATCCTGTCTTGCAGGCCAGATAATAAAAAAAGTCGGGGCGCAGTTCACAGAACAGCAGATCCCCGACCTCATCAAGATGATATCAGTATTCTGATTAGTATCTTTTTCTCTTACAGATAACTCTGACCTGTTTGTAGAGTCCCTCTCCCTCGCTCTTTGTCTCAATGCCTGTGACATCGTTCAGTGCGGTATGGACAAGGCGTCTCTCATACGGGTTCATCGGCTCAAGAAGGCGTGAGCGGCCGGTCTTGCGTACCTGCATTGCCGTGCGGTAAGCGTTCTTGATGATCTGCTCCTCATGTCTGATCCTATAGCCCTCGGAGTCAACAATGATCTTTCTCTCGGAGTCGATGTTGCCGGCATAGACATTGGCCAGGACCTGGATGGCATCGAGGTTCTTTCCCTTGCGTCCTATGATGATGTTTGATGACTCACTTGAGATCTCAAGGTTGACCTTCTTGCCCTTGCGGGAGGAGACAGTGGTCTTTGACTCATATCCCATGCGGGAGATCATTCCGTCTATGAACTCACACACGCTTGTCTCAAGCTCCTGGTTCGGCTCAAGGTCCTCCTCTTCTTCCTGATCAAAGTCCTCTTCCTCAGGAATGAAGCTCTCCTGCTCCTCCTCCGGTGCGGAGTCAATGTGGACACGGATCTTCACGTTGGCCTTCTTGAAAAGTCCCCTGCGTCCGTTGTCCAGGATCTCTACATCGAAATCCTCTCTCTCAATATGAAGTGCCTCAATAGCCTGATTGATGGCGTCCTGCTCTGTTTTTCCTTCGAAATCTCTAGTCATATATTGCCTCTGTGTCCTTATTTCTTCTTGTTCTTGTTCTTGGCCTGTCTGGCTCTCTCTTCCTCAAGCTTCTTGAGCTTCTCCTGATACCTGCGAACCGCCTCCGGCTCCTTCTTTGCAGTTGTATCTGCCTTTACAAGAGCGTTTGGATTCTTCTTCATCTTCCTGTTGGTGTAGAACTGCTGGATCATTGAGAGCACGTTCTGTGATGACCAGTAAAGGAGAAGTCCTGACGGTGCACTGTACAGGATGAAGAAGAACAGGATCGGCATTCCATATGTCATGAACCACATCATGCCCTTGCCCTGGCCTGCACCCTGGTTCTGGCTGCTCTGGGTGTACTTCATGGAGAAGATCATGCTGGCTGTGTACAGGATCGGCAGCAGGTGGATCTCGTTTCCGAGAAGCGGGATGTTGAATCCGAGCGTGGCGATTGTCTCAGGAACCGACAGGTCGGGGATCCAGCCCGGGATGAACATCGCGCCGCGGAGCTCGAAGTGCTTGTTGAGAAGTCCGTACATGGCAATGAGAATCGGGAACTGGATGAGCATCGGCAGACAGCCTCCGAGAGGACTCACGCCGGCCTCCTTGTAGAGGGCAGCTGTCTCCTGGTTCATCTTCTGCGGATTGTCCTTGTACTTCTCCTGTATCTCCTTCATCCTGGGCTGCAGTGCGGTCATCTTTGCTGTGGATTCCGTACCCTTCTTTGTCAGCGGCCAGAAAACGATCTTGATGATCAGAGTGACAAGGATGATTCCGACACCATAGTTCGGGATGATCTTATAAAGGAGGTTAAGTATCCACTTGAGGATGTTCTCAAGCCATCCGAGCACTGATCCTCCGTCCATGACGGCATCGAGGTTTGTGTTTCTCAGGCCCCATGCGTTGTCCATTCCGCTGTAGTATGAGTTGAGATATTTCTTCAGCTGAGGACCTGCATAGAAGTATATTGTGTCGCTTGTGGAGGCACCGCTTGCCGGCCTTGACACATAAATGCTGTCAGTCTGCACAACTGAATCAGTTGAGCCCTGGATAGCCGTGTACTTATATGCCATCGTGTTGTCTGCAGGAAGGGCAACAACAGCAAAATACTTGCCTGTCACGCTCATCCACTGAATCTGTGAGGTTGTCTCGTACTCACCGTTGGTGAACTTGACCATGCTCTTCTTGAGCTTGCCCTTCTTGTTGTAGGAATCGACGTACACCCTTCTGTAGTCGTAGTTGTTGTTCTTCATCTGGGTGAATGAAGGACCGACCTGCGGCTCATATGCAAGCGTATATGCATAGCCGTCTGTGTTCAGGCCTGAGAAGCCCTCTCCGCCTACAATGTCAACATTGACTGCGAACAGGTACTCATTGTCCTTGAACTCATATGTCTTCACCATTGTGAAGCTCTGACCTGATGTTGTCTTGTAGCTGTTGGTGAAAATGACCTTGTTGTCCTCAACAACATAGGAGAATGTGTCCAGAATCGGATTTGAGAGATCGTCACCCCAATACATGAGGAATGCATTCTTCCCATCACCACCGTTGAAGATGATATCGACATGATTGCCGTATGCGTCAGCATGCTCCTTCATCATAAGAGAAGAGATGCTTGCACCTACAGGGTCAAATGTAATCTCATATAAATCCGTCTCGAACGTGAATTTCTCTGTTGAGTTTCCAGAGGATTTGGATACTATTGCACTGACCTTCTCCTCTGTGAGCTCAGTGCTGTTTGTTGATGCCTGCGTAGTCTCCGCAGTACTTGCCGCAGCAGTAGTCTGGGAAGTATCGTTTCCGGAGAAAAGTGTGGCCTGGATGAACATGCTGGCTGTGATGACTATCACGACCAGAACAACGGCCAGTATGGTCCTTTTGTCCATTATTAGCTCCTAAAAGAGTCTCATGAGAAGAATCTGTGCCCGGACATTACGAAAAATCAGCTCTCAATGGAGCCGCTTTTCCTAAAGAGATCAATGAGGATATCTTCTTTCTCGCCGAACGTGAGAGTCTTTTCATGAGTCGGATAAACGACAACAGCAAAATCCAGACCAGATGAGATTCTCTCCTGATTGACACGCCAGATTTCCTTGATCTGACGGCGTATGAGATTTCTCTGGACTGAATTACCATAGTGTCTGGCAGGAATGACAATGAGCCTGCTGTACGGAAGATCATTCTGTGCAACAAACAACTTAAAGCAGGAAAGAGAGTACCTTTTTCCTGCTTTGAATAAGTTGTCAATATCTGCCTTTAATCTGATTATCTGCTTCTTAGTAAGGCTTCTTCTCATCAGAAACTGTGAGACTGTGTCTGCCTTTTGCTCTTCTTCTGGCCAATACCAGACGTCCACCCTTTGTTGCCATGCGGGCTCTGAATCCAAACTTTCTGTTTCTCTTAACTTTACTTGGCTGGTAGGTTCTCTTGCCTTTGTAACTCATGGTTTTATCTCCATATAATCGCTTAAAGCGGGATTTTCATTTATTTCAGGACATTCCTGAGCAATTGAGTATAGATTTTAAGAAAGTGTTCGTCAAGTGGTGACTACTCTCGTAACTATTTTCTTCAAATCAAGTTCAGGGAAAACGCCGCTGATGGTCTTCTTAATCTCTCGGCTGTTCAACCTGATGTAAGATGCCCTTGAAGGGTGATCACAGACAAGGTATATAACCCCATCCTTGAAGCCGGTGCATCTGACATGCCCCTTCAATGAGCTTTCCATCATGTCCGTGATATGCATCATCAGCTGGTTTGCAGGGTCCTTAAGGTCAATGTTATGCCTCTCAAGCACCTGGTCAAAGAATACCTTCCCGGATACCGGATCCTCCGGTGAGAGACGCTGGTAATTGTCCTTTCTCCTAGGCACTGAGGAACCTCCCGTTCTCAACTCTGTACCTTATGGTATCAGAACCGTTGGGATTGAAGAAGGCCCCGAAGTATTTCTCCTCAGGAAGAAATGTGAAGAATGCCTGATTATAATGTCCCAGATATGAAAGGTAACGTGCTCTTTTCTGCGAATCTAACTCTAATAGAACATCATCTATAAGAAATATAGGATTAAGTCCTGTCTTCTGCCTGTAGAACGCCGCCTGGGCAGACCTGAATACAAGAGAGGCAAGACGCATCTGTCCGGTTGACGCACCGTTCACGAACACACCGTTTCTGTCGGTTATGAGGAACCTGTCCCTGTGAGGTCCACTTGTGGTTGTGCTCATCTTGATGTCCACGTCCCTCTGGTTTGCAAGCCTTATCATTATGTCATCATAGGACTCTGATTCACTCCATGAGGGCCTGTACTTTATCTGTATTCCCCTGTCCTCAAGTGAGACATTGTTGTAGATGTCAGGAAATATAGCTGAGAAAGAGCTGCAGACACTGCTTCTTGCCCTCATGATGGGCATGCCGTATCTTGCAAGTTTCTCATCGTAGATGTCCAGAAGCTCATATCTCTGATCCTTTATGGCCGCATTGCGCTGCTTGAGGACTGTCTTGTATCTTCTCAGGTCATCAAAGAACACCGGATCATACATTGTCATTGTCTGGTCAAAGAACTTACGTCTGTTCTCAGGCTCACCGCGCACGAACTCAATGTCATCGTGTGAGAATACAATGCAGGGAAGACAGTAAATGAGCTCTTTCCTGTCCTTTATATCCTTACCGTCAAGCCTGATGTGCTTTTTACCTTCATTAAATGAGATCTCAGCCTTGCGGTCCAGATTCTGGGAGTCCTGGAACACAGAGCTGAGGTAGAACATGTCTTTTCCGTATGTTATTGTCTCACGCAGGTTCTGTGTCCTGAATGACATGCCATAGCAGAGGATATAGACAGCCTCAAGGAGGTTGGTCTTCCCCTGTCCGTTCTCTCCGGTGAGTATTACCTGTTTTGCTGAGGTTTCAACTTCATGGTCCTGGATGTTCCTGAAACCATCCAGAACCAGCTTGCGTATGAGCATAAATCAGTTCAGGTTCATCGGCATGATGACATGCAGGTAATCCCTCACAGGCTCTGATTTGACGGTGAAAGGTCTTCCGGGCTCACTGAACTCGATTCTGGCCTCTTCTCCGTCCATTACCTTGAGCGGGCTGAGAAGGTATGTGTAGTTCATGGCACATCTCTGCTCCTCACCCTCATATCTGCATTCAATCTCCTCTCTTCCGGCACCTACGTCACTCTCGTCACAGTAGACGGTGAGCTTGTTCTCGCTGAACTCAAGGATGACCTTCTTGTACTTGTTCTCAACAAGAAGTGAGACTCTCTTAAGTGCATCACTGAGTGTGTTGATGTTCACAATGCAGACCTTTGACTGGTTCTCAGGTATTACACGCCTGTATGCGGGAAAATCATTCTTTATAAGTGATGATGATATTGTGCAGCTTCCGAATCTCAGTGAGATTGAGTTAGCAGCTACATTGATCTCAAAATCCCCCTCTCCGACTGAGAGCTTCCTGATCAGATTGAGGAATCTGCTGGGAATTGTGGCCTTTGGAAAATCAGGGATCTCACCGCTTATCTGCCTGTTGATGTATGAGAGTCTTCTTCCGTCCGTTCCTACCATGACAAGACCGTTTCCGTCCTTCTCAAGCAGGGCTCCGTTCATGGCGTACTTTGACTCATCGTCACTGACTGCGAAGATGACCTGGTTGATCATGTCGGTGAAATCCTTCTGTGATACCTTGAAGTATCCCTCATCACCGAAGCTGAGGCTCGGGAATGCCGATGCCTCAATTGTCCTGAGCTTGAACTCAATTGATGTTCCCTCAGGCTTGATCTTTATCTTGTCATCTGAATCCTCGAAAAGGATGTCGGACTCAGGAAGATTCTTGATGATGTTGAGGAACTTGTCACACACTACAGTCGTGCTTCCGTTCTCAAGACCCTCTACGGTCATCTCAGAGACATAGCTCATCTTCTGGTCAGTTGCCTTTATTGTGAGATTATTGTCCTCAAGCACAAGACAGACGTTGGCATATACTGCAAGAGTGTTCCTCTGTGATGTGAAATCAAGGGCATTTGAGAGTTCCTTGAGTATTGCATTCTTCTGACAGACAAATTTCATGTTCCGCTCCTATCGAGGTATTTATCAATAAATAAAAGAATCTATTTAATCATAGTAATAATAGCACAAAAAATGTTCATGATATAGCAATTCTTTGTGTTGTTTCGTGATATTTTGTGTTGCAATCAATACCATCCTGTTCATAGCTTGTGCATAGAAAACAAAGGATTTCTGAACTGACATCCATGACACAGGAAACTGACATTTATGAACAATTTATACACAGGATTGAATTATTTCTTCCTGGCCTCAAGCTTGATCTGTGTCTCGAGCTTCTCAATTATGTTGTTTATCTCTTTCTCGCTTGACTTAAGTCTGGCCTCGACCTTCTGGACATTGTACATGACAGTGGTGTGGTTCTTTCCGCCGAACTCATATCCTATCTCCGTTGTGGAGAAATCCGTGAGCTTTCGGCAGAGGTACATTGCAATCTGCCTGGGAAGGACTATGGACTGGTTCTTGTTTTTTCCTTTTATATCATAAGGGGACACGTTGAAGTAATTTGAGACGGCCTTGATTATCAGGTCTATGGAAATACCGCTTGTGTCATTGTTGGAGCTTATTATGTGTCTGAGCTGCTCCTTGGCTATGTCAAGTGAGATGTCCTTGTTCAGCAGCTGACAGTAGGCTATTAGCTTTGTAAGGCATGATTCCAAAGCCCTGACATTGCTTGAGATGTTGGATGCTATGTAATCAATGACCTCAGAGCTGAACTCAACGTTCTTCTCCTGGCATTTCTTCCTCAGAATGGCGACCCTTGTCTCGTAATCAGGAGGAAGAAGGTCAATGTTGAGGCCTCTCTCAAACCTGCTTCTGAGACGGTCAGATATGTTCTTTAGCTCCTCTACCGGTCTGTCGCATGTGAACACGATCTGACGTCCGGTGTCGTAAAGGTCATTGAATGTGTTGAACAGCTCGTTCTGGGTCTCGTTCTTGTTCTGCAGGAAGTGGATGTCGTCTATCAGAAGGACCGATACCTTCCTGTACTTGTTCTTGAACTGCTGTGACTTGTTCTCGTTTATGGACTGAATGTACTCATTGGTGAAGTTCTCGGCGGTTACGTAGACTACCTTGAGCTTGGTGTTCTTCCTGATGTAGTTTCCGATGCTCTGTATAAGGTGGGTCTTTCCAAGTCCTACACCTCCGTACAGAAGGCATGGGTTGTATGCTGATCCGGGGTTCTTCGCAATAGCCATGCAGGCGCTGTATGCGAAGCTGCTGTTGTCTCCAGGAACGAATGACTCAAATGTGTATGAAGGGTTGAACATCATGTCTTCGGCAGACTGTCTCGCAGGCTTCTGAGTCTTCTGCTCCTGAGTTTGATTTGATGGCTCACTTTTCTGAGTTTCAGTGGATTTTATTATATTACTCTGATTCTTGGCATCTTTTTTCACCTCAAAAGATACTGTGTACGTAGATTCTCCAAGCTCACTGAGAGTGTTCTCTATGAGCTCCTTGTACACTGCCTCAACCCTGTCCTTGACGAAATTAGAAGGAACATAAAGAGTAACTTTTCCCTTGTCCTCTCCACCGAGGAATATGCGTGTGAACCACGAGGAGAACTCACTTTCGGGCAATGAATTCTTAATCTGGGATATTGTCCTGTTCCAAAGTTCCTCGTTCATAGTCTGATCACCTCGCACAGTCATTAATAATAGCTTGTTGATTTGCGCTTTTCAAGGATTAAAACAAGGAGCAAAACAGCTGTATTTTCTTTCAGAGTCCTTGAGCTATTTAACTAAAATATATATTATTATTTACTGTTATTTATCTTTAATAATAAGAGGTATACTATTTCATGAATGAAGAGATCATGAACGAAGAGGAAATGAGCAATCTCGCCCACACCTCTGCCCAGTACACCGGAGAGAACATTCAGGTCCTGAAAGGACTGGAAGCTGTCCGTGTAAGACCAGGAATGTACATCGGATCCACAGGTCCTGACGGACTGCACCATCTTGTCTATGAGGTTGTTGATAACTCCATTGATGAGGCGGTGGCCGGTTACTGTGACACCATCCGCATCACAATCGACAAGGGCAACTACGTCACTGTCGAGGATAACGGAAGAGGTATTCCTGTTGACATCCATCCTACAGAGGGAATAAGCACACTTGAGGTCGCGCTCTGCCACCTGCATGCAGGAGGTAAGTTCAACGGAGGAGCCTACAAGGTCTCAGGAGGACTTCACGGAGTCGGTGTCAGTGTCGTAAATGCCCTTTCAGATCATCTGATCGCAATTGTCCACCGCAATCCTGACATGTACATGCAGGAGTACCATTATGGTGAGCCGGTGGAGGCAGTCAAGAAGATCGGATCAACTGAAAAGGTAGGAACCACAATCAAGTTCCATCCTGACACATCCATCATGGAGACTGACAACTTCAGCTTCGGAGTACTGTGCGAGAGATTCAGGGAGCTTGCCTTCCTTAACAAGGGAATAACCATCACTGCCATTGACAACAGGGATGATAATCCTGAGGAGAAGGTCTTCCATTTTGATGGAGGAATCAAGGACTTCGTCTCCTATATCAATGAGAACAAGAAGGTAATCCCTGAGGGAACAGAGCCTATCTACTACTTCGGTGAGAGGTCAAATGACAACGGCGCAGCCATTGTCGAGTTCGCACTGCAGTACAACGACAGGTTTGACGAGAACCTGCACTCCTTTGCCAACAACATAAACACACGTGAGGGCGGAAAGCACCTGATAGGATTCACAAGCGGCCTTGTGGCGGCATTCAAGAACCAGCTTCAGAACCACCTGAAGGAGCTTGTGGGCAAGAACAAGAGCGCAGAGGCGTTCTTTGAGTCAGATGACTTCAAGGAGGGCTTCAACTCAGATGTCCGCGAGGGTCTGAGCGCGGTTGTGTCTGTAAAGATCACCAACCCTCAGTTCGAGGGCCAGACAAAGATGAAGCTCGGAAACTCCTATGTACAGGGCATTGTCTACAGCTTTGTCTACCAGAAGCTCAACGATTACTTTGACGAGCATCCGGATCAGATAATGATCCTGCTCGAGAAGACAATCGCATCCTCCAAGGCGAGGATAGCAGCCAAGAAGGCGCGCGAGAACGCCCGTAAAAAAGGTTCTGTGAGCCTGCCGGGTAAACTTGCACCCTGCACGGAAAAAGATCCTGCACAGTGCGAGATTTTCATCGTTGAGGGAGATTCAGCAGGCGGAAGCGCCAAACAGGGGCGCGACAGAAGGATCCAGGCGATCCTCCCGCTGTGGGGAAAGATGCTCAACGTCGAGAAGACCAGAGAGGACAAGGTAGAGGGAAACGACAAGCTCCAGCCGGTCATCGACTCAATCGGTGCAGGACTCGGAGCCAGCTTCGATGTCACCAAGGCCCGCTACCACAAGGTCATTATCATGGCCGATGCCGATGTCGACGGCTCACATATCAGGACACTGCTTCTGACCTTCTTCTTCAGGTACATGAGACCTCTGATCGATGCAGGCTATGTGTATTTCGCAATGCCTCCCCTCTATAAGATCACCATCAAGGGAAAGGACTTCTACGCCTTCAACGATGATGACAAGGCAACGATCCTGAGGGACCACAACGAGGATGAGTCTGATTCAAAGAACGTCAAGATCCAGCGTTACAAAGGTCTTGGTGAGATGAACCCCGAGCAGCTCTGGGAGACAACCATGAACCCCGAGACAAGGTTCATCGGAAAGGTTCATCTCTCTGATGCGGTTGAGGCAGACCATGTGTTCTCAATGCTCATGGGAGAGGAAGTTGAGCCAAGGCGCATCTTCATCGAGCAGAACGCGACTTATGCGCAGATTGATGCATGACGGGAGGTGATGAGATGGATGAAGAAATGAAAGACAGAGTAATAGTCTCAGACCTCTCTGAGGAGATGAAGAAAAGCTATCTCGACTATGCAATGAGTGTCATAGTCAGCCGTGCTCTTCCGGATGTCCGTGACGGCCTGAAGCCTGTTCACAGGAGAATCCTGTATGACATGTATGACCTGGGTATCAAATCCACAGGAAGCTTCAAGAAATGCGCCAGGACAGTCGGAGACGTCCTTGGTAAGTTCCACCCGCATGGAGACGCATCGGTCTATGATGCACTTGTAAGACTCGCACAGGACTTCTCAATGCGTTATCCGGTCATCAAGCCGCAGGGTAACTTCGGTTCAATCGACGGTGACCCACCTGCAGCCTACAGATATACAGAGGCGAAGATGGCCCGCATGGGAGAGCTGATGCTCCAGGACATCGACAAGGACACGGTCAACTTCGTGCCCAACTTCGATGAGTCACTGAAGGAGCCAGAGGTCCTGCCGGCAAGCTTCCCGTTCCTGCTTGCAAACGGAACAAGCGGAATCGCAGTCGGTATGGCAAACAACATGCCGCCGCACAACCTCCGCGAGATCACCGATGCCCTCTGCGCCATGATCGAGAATCCTGAGATATCCGTCCTTGAGCTGATGAACTACATCAAGGGACCGGACTTCCCCACATACGGCAAGATCTGCGGTACAAAGGGAATCAGGGATGCCTTTGAGACAGGCCGCGGAAAGATCGTGCTGCGCGGAGTCTACCATGTCGAGGATCACAAGACACATGAGTCAATCGTGTTCACCGAAATTCCTTATCAGGTGAATAAATCCGCTCTGGTGAAGAAGATAGATGACCTTCGTAAGGACGACGTACTAAAGGATATCTCAGCAATCAGGGATGAGTCAGGACGTGAGGGAATAAGAATCGTCATAGAGCTCAAGAAAGAGGCTGTTCCTGAGATCGCAGTCAACCATCTGTTCCTCAACACGGACCTTCAGATCAACTTCAACGTCAACAACCTGGCTCTTGTCGAGGGCCGTCCGAAGTGCCTGAACCTCAAGCAGATGCTCTACTACTACCTTGAGCACCGCAAGGAGGTCACAACCAGGCGCACAAGATTTGACCTTGCCAAGGCACAGGAGCGTGAGCATATCCTGCTCGGCCTGAAGATCGGCCTTGAGAACATCGACGAGGTCATTGAGATCATCAAGAAGGCTGCCAACAACGATGAGGCTTCCGTCAACCTGCAGGCAAGGTTCGGACTCTCCGATAAGCAGGCCAACGCCATCATCCAGATGAGACTCGGACGTCTGAGCCACATGGAGACCCAGCAGATCATCGATGAGCTGAATGAGCTCGAGATCAAGATCGCCTTCTTCAAGGAGCTTCTTGAGGACGAGACAAAGATGCTCAAGGAGGTCGAGAAGGAGATCCGCCAGGTCGGAGAGGAATACGGCGATGACAGGCGCACACAGATTGACTTCCATGAGGTCGACGGTCTTGTGGACAAGGACTTCATCAAGAAAGAGGATGTAGTTGTTGTCATCACAAACAAGGGCTTTGTGAAGCGTGTTCCTGCTGACGAGTACAAGTCACAGGGCCGTGGAGGAAAGGGTGTCAAGGGCGCATCCCTCAGGGATGAGGACTTTGTTGAGCATCTGTTCTCAGCATTCTCACATGACCATATCCTCTTTGTCACAAATTACGGAAAGGCCTACTGCCTTGAGGTCTGGGAGATTCCGGAGGGCCAGAAGGTCGGAAAGGGAGTCAACATCAAGGCTGTGCTGCCCAAGATGGAGGACGGAGAGAGCATATCAGCCATCATTGACTTCAAGGACTTCGATGAGACAGAGAGCATCCTCATGGCAACCAAGTACGGTGTGGTCAAGCAGGTCAAGCTCAATGACTTCATCAACGCCAGGAAGAACGGAATCAAGGCGATTATCCTTGATGAGGGCGATGCGCTGATCAAGTGTCTGTTCGTCAAGCAGGGCGATGAGGCAATGATTGTGTCCAAGAACGGCAAGGGACTGAGGTTCTCCGTTGACGATGTCAGGATAATGGGAAGAGCAACACACGGTGTAAGAGGCATGAACCTGGCAGACGGAGACGAGATTGTTGGCCTTGTAAAGGTTGAGCCTGACAAGAACATCATCCTGGTCACCAACACCGGAAAGGGAAAACAGGTCGAGTTCGACTTCTTCAGGACACATGGCAGAGGCACCATGGGGCAACTGATCTACAAGCTCTCTGATGATATGTATCTTGTTTCTGTACAAGGAGTTAACGATGATAATGACGTTGTCTGCATCACCAAGAAAGGACAGACAATCCGCACACATGTCAACGGAATTTCCTCTCAGGGAAGGAACGCTGGCGGCGTGAATGTGTTCAAGATGAAGACAGATGACGACTACATCGTTGCCATGGCAGTGACTAACTATCAGGAGGATGAGCCTGAGATCACCGAGAACCTGGAAACAGATAATAACTCTGATGTTTCCGAAGTCGGAACAAACGAAAATGAGAAGATTTCCGTTAGTTCTGACAACGAAAATGAATAAGATTTTCGAGTGAGAAAATCGCCATTTTTGGCCACGTTATTCTGTTTCTATAAATAGTAACACACGGTAAAAACCGCATTCTAGCTATCTGGAATGCGGTTTTTTAGTGTCTCCGGGGATTTTCAAAAATAGAACCAAGTAACTTCCGAAAACTTAAAAGACTGATCTGTACTGGTGAGCGGTAACATTGAGAATGTTTCACGTGAAACGTTTCATAAGGTTGAATCTTTTAAAATATGGATTAGAAATGAAGGTTATGAAATTGAAATGATCAGTTTAGCCTATGGTGATGAAGATATTGGTTTAGGGAAATAAAAATCCAGGCCGAAGCCTGGATCTGGTTGTAAATAGTAGTGATCAGCGTTTCACGTGAAACATTAATTGTCTTTCTGCATGTCTTCCATAGTAAGATCAACAACCTCAAGATCCTCGCTGACATTGTACTTAAGCATGCGCTCTACTCCGTTCTTAAGGGTCATCTCGGCCATCATGCAGCCGGCACAGGCTCCTCTGAGCTTAACAAAGACCTTATTGCCTTCCAATCTGACATAATCAATGTCACCACCATCATTCTGAAGTGAAGGTCTGACATAATCTATAGCTTCAACCACTTTCTTTTCCAAATCATCCATGGTTTATACTTTCCTCCTGCAGTAAATGTAGAATAAGTATTGGAATAAGTCAATAAAGTGGTGACTTTTGAAATTTTATGTTCTATATTAAAAGCATGCAGGCTAAAAAAATCATTTATTTGAATCAAAAAGGTGGTGTCGGAAAGACTACTACTGCTGTGAATGTTGGCTCTGCTCTTGCCAGGGAGGGATATAAGGTCCTTCTAGTTGATCTTGATTCCCAGGGTAATATGTCCAGTTCTGTCTCTGCAGATACTTCAAAACCTGGAATTTATGAGATTTTAGCTGGTGAAGCGGACATTTCTGCTGTACAGACCACTCCTGTGGAGGGATTATACTGTCTGAGCGGTGGAATTAACATGGCTGGTCTTGCTGTAGAGCTTGTAGATGAGGAAGAAAGAGAGTTTTTCCTTAAAAATGCATTAGCTCCATTTGATGATCAGTACGATTTTATATTTGCTGACTGTCCTCCGGCATTGGATCTGGTAACAATGAATGCTCTCTGCTGGGCAAATTTCGTTGTAATTCCAATGCAGTGCGAGTATTTTGCCATGGAAGGACTCAATTTGCTGCTTAGAACGGTTAATTCTGTCAAAAAACGCTTGAATCCTGGACTGGAGGTGCTTGGAATTGTCTTCACAATGTATTCAAAGCGTGCAAATCTCAATAACGAAGTTGTAGAAGATATCTCAACATACTTCAAAGAGCTTGTTTTTGACACAAAAATCCCCAGAAATGTGCGTTTAAGTGAGGCACCTTCCCATGGTTTGCCCATAAATGCATATGATAACAGCTGTTCCGGCGCAAAAGCATATGCTGCTCTGGCAAAGGAGGTCTTAAGCCGTGCCTATTAGTAAGAAACATGGCCTTGGAAGAGGCATAAATTCGTTAATTGACGAATATTCCACATATGAAGTGAAAAAACTTGAGGAAACCGGCTCAAAAATCATGGAAATTGATGTTTCCTCAATCAAACCCAATCCAAATCAGCCCAGAAAGACCTTTGATCCAGATGCTTTGATGGATTTAAGCACCTCAATCAAGGCCCAGGGAGTGCTTCAGCCTATCCTTGTGGAGGAAATTGCTGATAATGTCTATGTGATTGTAGCTGGTGAGAGACGTTACAGGGCTGCAAAACTTGCCGGATTGAAGAAAATCCCGTGTATTGTCAGAACTTTCTCTGATCTTCAGAGAATGGAAATCTCTCTCATAGAGAACATCCAGAGAGAGAACCTGAACCCTGTCGAAGAGGCTCGTGCTTTCTCGTATCTCCTTACACAGGCAGGAATTAAACAGGAAGAACTGGCTCAGAGGGTCGGTAAGGGACGCTCTACAATCACAAACAGCCTGAGACTTCTGAACCTTCCGGAGAAGATGCTTGAGGGCCTTGAGAAGGGCTATATTACTTCCGGACATGCAAGAGCTCTTCTCAGTGTTGATAATCCTGCGGACCAGGAGGTTTTGTTCTCAAAGATCATTTCAGAGGATCTTTCCGTCCGTCAGGCTGAGGCTCTTGCCAATGAGCTCAACAACGGCAAACGTGCAATCAATACTCTTCCGATTAAGGAAGAAAAGCCTTCTGCCAGCGTAAAATCACCTGAGATCCTCTCAATAGAGGAGAAGTTCCTCTCTGCCACAGGCTGCAGGGTTGAGATCAAGGGAAAGTACCGCAACGGTGTGATAAAGAAAGGTAAGATCCTTATCCCGTTCACCTCTGAGGAGGAGCTTGAGAGGATCTACCAGATGCTCGCTCCTGGTGCCGACCTGTACGAGTGATTTTAGATAATTACTTATAATATAAGGAGTTAAATATATGAGTTATAAAGATACTGACGGCCTTTATGCCGTAATAGATACACAGAAAGGTGACATTGTCATCAAACTGGAATACAAGAAGGTCCCCATGACAGTCGCTAACTTTGTAGGACTTGTCGAGGGTGAGCTCAACATTGAGGATCCTGGTGAGAACTTCTATGAGGGCCTTAATTTCCACAGGGTAATCGATAATTTCATGATTCAGGGCGGCTGTCCCAAGGGTGACGGAACCGGAGGTCCCGGTTATTCATTCCCGGATGAGTTCGATCCGTCGCTTCGTCATGACGGTCCTGGTGTCCTGAGCATGGCAAATGCAGGTCCCGGAACAAACGGAAGCCAGTTCTTCATCACACATGTAAAGACACCGTGGCTGAACGACAAGCATTCTGTTTTCGGACGCGTTGTTGAAGGCCAGGATGTGGTTAATTCCATCCGCCAGGGTGATAAGATCAACACAATCAGGATTGAGAGAATAGGCGATGAGGCCAAGAAATTCGTAGTCACAAAGCAGATCTTCTCAGACCTTGTTGAGAACGCAGCCAAGAGGGCCATGGAGAGGCGCAGGGCAGAGATAGAGAAGGTTGAGAATGAGATTGCAAACCGCTGGCCGAACACCGTTAAGACCCCCAGCGGACTGCAGTATGTGGTGCTTAAGAAAGGCGACGGAAAGAAGTGCCCAAAGTATGGTCAGACAGTTACCGTGCACTATACCGGAACCCTTCTGGACGGCAGGATGTTTGACTCATCCGTACATCGTGGACAGCCTGCTTCCTTCAAGATCGGACAGGTTATTGAGGGCTGGAACGAGGCTCTTCAGACAATGTCAAAGGGTGAGAAGAGAACCCTCATAATTCCGCCTGAGCTCGGCTATGGAGTCCATGGCTATCCGGGAATCATCCCGCCTGACTCATACCTGATTTTCGACGTCGAATTACTTGATTTCTGATTTGTAAGCAAGCCTTACATTTAAAACAACAGAAAAAACCTGCAGCATTCCGTTGCAGGTTTTTCTATATCTGTACTATCCTATAGAAGACCCTGATTGCAAGGTTAGTAAGGAGTAATTACTATGAAGGCCACAACCCAGTTCATCTGTTCCCAGTGTGGATACGTCAGTTCCAAATGGCTTGGACGTTGTCCTGACTGCGGTTCATGGAATTCCTTTACAGAAGAGAAGATAGAGGATAAGAAAACAGTTAGTAAGGACTCCTTACAATATAGCTCAACAGCTCTTTCAGATGTCCCTTATGAGACAGAGTTCCGGTTTGAGAGCGGAATCTCGGAGCTTGACCGTGTCCTTGGCGGAGGCATTGTCAGGGCCAGTTCCGTACTTGTCGGCGGAGAGCCGGGAATAGGAAAATCGACGCTGCTCCTGCAGGTCGTTGCAGGCTGTGCGTCAAGAAGAAAGGTCCTCTATGTTTCCGGTGAGGAGAGCGCCAGCCAGGTGCGTCAGAGGGCCGAGAGACTGGGCCTTGATCTTGGAAGCATCAACATATTCTGCGACACAAAACTTGAGAAGATCCTGTCTGTCATAAAGGCGGAGAAACCACAGATCGCGGTCATCGACTCGCTCCAGACTCTGGCAACCGATGAGCTTTCTTCCGTGGCAGGATCGGTGACTCAGATCCGCAACTGCTGCATGGAGATTGTGAGCCTCTGCAAGGCCGTCGGGACCTCTGTCTTCTTCATAGGCCATGTGACAAAGGAGGGCACTCTTGCAGGACCCAAGATCATAGAGCACATGGTGGACACGGTCCTTTATTTCGAGCAGGCATCAATGGGCGTCAGGCTCATCAGGGCGGCCAAGAACCGCTTCGGTTCTGTGGATGAGATCGGAATCTTCACCATGACAAGCGAGGGCCTTGAAGGCGTTAAGGACCCGGCCAGCTTCTTCATCTCCGAGCGTAAGGAGGCTACCCTGCCTCCGGGCATCGCTTACACTGCCATAACAGAGGGAACCAGGACGTTCCTGGTGGAGATCCAGGCCCTGATAGTTGAGGCCAAATCAGGCTACAGCCGCGTGTATTCTGACAAGATAGACTCATCACGCGTCCTCCGCGTCTGCGCCATTCTGGAGCGCCACGCCGGAATCAGGCTCACAGACAAGGACATCTACGTCAATGTTGCCGGAGGAATCCGAGTGAACGAGGTCTCTGTAGAGCTTGCCCTTGCCCTGGCACTGTGGTCCGCATACAGCGAGACAAACCTTCCTGCCAAGATGGTGAGCTTCGGAGAGCTCTCGCTTGCAGGAGAGGTCCGTCCTGTCAATTATGGTGACAGACGCCTCAAGGCCGCTTCGGAGATGGGCTTTGACAAGGCCATGGTCCCGGCCAGCATGACATTCGAGAAGAACAACATCCTCCTGAAGCGATGTCAGAAGGTACGCGACGCGTTCACAATGAAAGGTTGAATCTCAGCCGAAGACCTTGAGCATGATGGGGAAGAACACGAATGTTCCCAGGATGCTTCCCAGACTTGTTGTGAAGAAGATCAAAAATGCATGAAGGACTTTGTTCCTGAACCAGCCCTTGAAGCTTGAGATGTCATCAGAAAGGCTCTCAAAGTCCTTGACCGCAGGCTTTCTCAGTGTGGCCTCTGCAATTCCGGTGAAGACTCCTACACCGATAGCAGGGTTTAGAACGGCAACTGGCGCCGTGATTGCGGCAACAAGCCAGTTCAGAGGATGTGCGTTTGACAGGATGCTGAAAAGCACGGTTGATGCAGCGTTGGTTCCGGCCCAGATGAGGAAGTATCTCAGACTCTCATGGAAGCCGTTGGCTATTCCGACCCAGACGATAATCGCAACAAGGGCAATTGGGACCAGCCAGCCAATGATCTTTCCAGCCTTGGATGGCTTTGGCACCTTTGAGATCTCAGTCAGGTCTGTTGAGAGCTCTCCTTTCTCAAGGCGCTCGATTGTCTTTATGATTCCGTTGGCATGACCTGCACCGATTACAGCCACCTTCTTGTGGCCAGGGGCCTGCATGATGTTAGTGGCAAGATAGCGGTCGCGCTCGTCAATCAGGGCCTCCTTGGCGCCGGGAAGCTCCTTGGCAAGCTCGTTCATCATCTCCTGAAGCGTATCGGACTTCTTGAGCTCCTCAAGCTCCTCTGGCTTGAACTCTTCCTTGTCAAAGGCACTTGAGAGAAGTGTTCCGATGAGCTTTGCCTTGTTCCAGAGGTTGCTCTTTGCCCATGCGCGCTTGAGGGTGGTGGCGATCTCACGGTCGCAGAAAGAGTAGGGTATTCCCTTCTCCTCGGCGATGCGGCTTGCGCCTATGATCTCCTCTCCGGGAGCTGAGCCTGTCTGGTTTCCCATCTTCTTCTGGAAAGATGCCAGTGCAGTGTTTGCAAGGACCAGGAAGGTCTTGCCTTCCTTGAAGACCTTGGTCAGGTTCATGTTGGCATAGCTCTGCTCCTTGGTCTTGCTCTCGTAGCGGCCCTTGTCAAGCTCGAGGCAGATGTGGTCAGGCTGCTCCTCGTCTATTACGCGGCGAACCTCATCAACGCTGTCCTGTGACACATGAGCGGTTCCGACAAGGATGATCTCATCCCCGTTCTCAAGGAAAATCTTGTTCACTGTATCACTGACATGCTCTGATCTCACAACTGCCTCCGATCACACTAGAAGAAATATACCCGCTAAAGAGGAAGTAATCAACAAAGTATTCAGTTTTCCGTCCATTTGATATATCTTCAATCTCATGGAAACGGAACGCATCACAGAAGGAATCAGCTACAAGCTAAGACGCAACAGGGGGCAGCGCAACCTCAGGCTTCGCATAGACCCCTCAGGTGGTGTTGTTGTTAGCGCTCCGTACCATGCCCCCAACAAAGAGATCGATGACTTTGTCAGCCGCAGCAGGAGCTGGATAGAGAAGCAGGTGGGAAAGGTGGCGGTGCACACCTACCAGACCGGTGATTTCGTGCCGTATCTCGGTGAGAAGAAGGCACTTGTGGTCATTGAGGGAAAGAAGGCCTCATATGACATTGTTGATGATAAAATCATCATAACCGCAAGAAAATGTGCCATTGAATCTGTGAAGAAAACCATCAAGCGCCTCTATGTTGAGACATTGGAGGACATCCTCTCAGAGCGTGTCACGTACTGGTGCGACCAGCTTGAGATCGACATCCCGGACTTCGGGGTCAACCGCGCGAAAGGCAAGTGGGGTGTCTGTTATCCGGCCGAGAAGCGCCTTTATCTGAGCTACATGAGCGCGACTCTTCCACCGTATCTGATTGACATGACGGTCCTTCACGAGGTCTGCCATCTGGTGTACAGCGGACATGGAAAAGCATTCTGGAACCTGATGGAGAGCCAGATGCCGGATATGGAGGAAAGAAAAAGGGACCTCAAGGAGCTTGTGAGCTCCGGCTGGTCCCTTAACATCGTCTGAATCCGAGTTATCTGATAATAGACAGAAGATGCCTTATGAAATCGTAGGTTCTCTCTGATGAGCTGACTGACAGCCTCTCTTCTGTGGAGTGGATGTCGAACATCTGAGGCCCGATGGACACGCTGTCCATTCCAGGGCATCTGCTGTTTATGACACTGCACTCAAGGCCTGCATGGATGGCTGTGACAATCGCCTTGTTTCCCGTCTGCTGTTCATAAGCCTCGGCACAGAACTTTGCCAGCGTGGACTCCGGATCAGGGTTCCATGAAGGGTAGGCATCGCCTGTGGCGCACTCAATTCCGAAGCTCTCGAAGACGGTCTTGATAATGTTCACAAGATAATACTTGGCGCTGTCAATGTTGCTTCTGACGCTTACCTGGGTGTTGAGCTTTCCGTCAACAAGCCTTGCAATTGCCAGATTGTCCGATGTCTCGACAATGCCAGGTATTGCCTTGCTCATGGTGAACACCCCGTGAGGGCATGCGAACAGGGCCTTGATGACAATCAGTGAGGTCTCTTCATCAAGGGCGTACTCATATCTTACGGCACCATGGTGAGAGCACTTCTTCTCCAGTGTCAGCCCCGGCTCCTCATATTTGTTCTCTTCCCTTACAATGTTGAAGGTCTCCACGATTTTTCCCACCGCATCGTGCTTGATGTTCTCAGGCACGCAGATTGAGCAGCTTGCGGAGGAGGGGATTACGTTTCTCTTTGTTCCGCCGTCAAACCTTGCAAGCCTGAACGGGACTCCTGTCTCCTGGATTGAGAGAAGCATCCTTGAGAGCGCGCTGATGGCGTTCAGGTGCTGCTTGTGGATCTCTCCGCCACTGTGACCGCCCTTGAGGCCGGAGATTCCGATTTCAAGTGTGTCCCAGTCCTCAGGAACGGGCTCTGTCTCGTAGCTTGCGTTTCCGACAAGGTCAATTCCGCCTGCGCAGCCGATGAAGATGGTTCCCTCGTCCTCACTGTCGATGTTAATCATCTTGCGGCTCTTGACCAGACTTCCGTCCAGGCCATAGGCGCCGTTCATGCCTGTTTCCTCGGCAAAGGTGAATACCGCCTCAAGCGGGCCGTGCTTGCTCTCAGGGTCGGTGAATATGGCCATTGCAATGGCAACGCCGATTCCGTCATCGCCACCGAGGCTTGTGCCACGTGCCTTGAGGAAATCCCCGTCCTGGTAGACCTCTATCGGGTCTGTGAGAAAGTCATGGCTGCTTCCCGGAACCTTCACGCAGACCATGTCCATGTGGGCCTGAAGCGCCACGTAGGGAACATCCTCATAACCAGGGGTTGCCCCTGTCCTTATGATTATGTTTCCGGCCTTGTCCCTGATTCCCTCAAACCCGTTATCCCTGGCCCAGGAGAGCAGGTACTGCCTCATGCCTTCCTCGTTGTCTGATTCCCTTGGAATCGCGCATATCTGATTGAAATAATCGAACATTCTCATATGTTATTCTCCTAGT
The DNA here is from genome assembly GCA_902781545.1 of uncultured Spirochaetales bacterium. Lineage (GTDB taxonomy): Bacteria > Spirochaetota > Spirochaetia > Sphaerochaetales > Sphaerochaetaceae > UBA9732. The sequence goes on from CACZJR010000006.1 coordinate 38,915, forward strand.
TCTTCCTGTAGACGATTTTTCCGCCGACAAAGACCTCAGTGGCGTTGAACGAGCTGTCGAACACCGCTATGTCGGCAAGCTTGCCCTTTGCTATGCTTCCGAGATCACTGAAGCCGTACACGGCAGCAGGGTTCTCCGTGGCCATCCTGACGGCCTGGGCAACGTCACCTGTCCAGGAGGCAATGTTCCTCACCGCCACGTTCAGGGTAAGCGCGGATCCGCAGAGCTTTGACTCATCTTCCTCAAGGACAAATGCTCCTTTCTCGCCGAGGACCACATCATCTCCGTTTATCTTGTATCTCCCGGGACCAAGGGATGTCGGCCTTAGGCTGTCCGTGATGAGCACGACACTGGAGCTGTCCTTGACCTTGATGATGTGGCACACAAGGTCCTTGTGGACATGCACTCCGTCAGAGATGACCTCGCATCTCATATGGGGGTCAAAGAGCACCGCACCGGCTACTCCCGGGTTCTTGTGATCCATCTTCGACATGGCGTTGAACATGTGTGTTGCATGCATTATCCCGAGTTGCTTTCCGTGAAGGGCCTGGTCATAAGTTGCGTTGGTGTGTCCCATGAGAAGGACAATGCCCTTATCCTTAGCAGCCTGAGCTACTTTCTCAATGCCCTCAAGCTCCGGGGCCACCGTCATTGCCACGACATGACCCCCTCCGGCTTCTGTCAGCCGCTCAAAGACGTCCTTGTCCGGCAGGATCAGGGCATCGGGGTCCTGTGCTCCGCTTTTCTTCGGGCTGAGGAACGGACCCTCCATGTTGATCCCCAGGATCCTGGCTCCGGTCTCATGTCCCATTGCCCTGACAATCCCGGTTGCCTCTGTCTCCATCTTGGCCTCGCGTCCTGCGTAGAGGGTCGGAAGAAAGCCCGTAACCCCGAACCTGACAAGGGCTTCTGACATCTTCAGTGCACCGTCCGGCTCTGATGAGTCGGGCTCAAAGCCTCCGATTCCGTGGATATGTGTGTCTATCAGGCCGGGGCAGAGGAGTCTGCCCTGCACGTCTATCTCTGAATCCGCGTTGACGTACTTGGCTCTGGCAAAATCCCTCATGTCAAAGACATCGGCGATCCTGCCCTCATTGTTGATGAAAAGGCCTGCGTTTTTCCTGATTGTCCCTGAACTGACAATGTCCGCATTGATGATTATTGTGCTCATGTTGACGCTCGCAAGCATTAGTCTATCTAGGTAACAGTACCTTGGCAAGCTCTGGCCTGCCTGCTTTCCTCAAAGCCTCAAGGACCAGGGCCCGGTTCTCCTTTTTGTTGAACTGAAGCAGTGCCCGCTGCAGGTTGGCATCCCTTCCCTTGGGTATGAAGACCTTCCTGAAGTTCTCACCGGGCCTTGGATCAAGACCTGTGTAGTACATGCAGGTGGACACGGTGGCGGGGGTGGGGTAGAACTCCTGCACCTGGTCGGGGACAAAGCCCTGTTTTTTCATGTAAAGGGCAAGCTCAACGGCATTCTCAAGAGTTGATCCCGGGTGGGCGGCAATCAGGTAGGGGATGATGAACTGCTTTTTCCCCTGGCGGCGGTTCTCCTCAAAGTAGGCCTCCCTGAAACTGTCATAGACCTCTACCGGACTCTTGCCCATGCATTGGAGCACGCTGTTGCAGATGTGCTCAGGGGCAACCTTCAGCTGTCCGCTCACATGGTTTCTGACAAGCTTCTCAAGGAAGAGCCTTCTGGTCTTCTCGTCTGCGCATAGCATCAGGTAGTCAAAACGAATCCCGCTTCTTATGAAGACCTTCTTGACACCTGGAACCGATGCAACGGCCTCAAGCTTTCTGATGTACTGCATGTGGGAGTCCCTGACGTTCGGGCACGGGGAGGGGAACATGCACTGCCTGTGCGCGCAAGGTCCCTTTGTCAGTTGCTTCTCGCAGGCCGGGCACTGGAAGTTGGCGGTGGGCCCTCCAAGGTCGTTGATGTATCCCTTGAAGTCCTTGTGCTTTGTCAGGGCTCTTGCCTCCCGAACCAAGGATTCGATGCTCCTTGTCTGGATTATCCTTCCCTGATGGTTAGTGATGGCGCAGAATGAGCAGCCTCCGTAGCATCCCCTGTTGCTTGTGATTGAGAACTGGACCTCATTGATTGCCGGGACTCCTCCGTCCTTGTCATAGACCGGGTGCCACATCCTCTTGAAGGGGAGCTCGTATAATGAGTCGAATTCTTTCTCTGTCAATGGCCTGGCAGGAGGGTTCTGGACGATAATCCTTCCGTTACTTGCCTGTACGAGGCACTTTCTCTCAAAGGGATTCTCATGCATCATCTGGATGTTGAAGGCTTTTGCATAGGCTTTGCGGCCTTCCTCCGTAGGGGTGTTTGACGTCTTGTCCCTTTGGGAGACTTCCTCGAATGAAGGGAGAATAACAGGCTCAAACGGCAGGGCCGCACCTGCCTCGAATTCCTTGGTTGACATGCTGAAGCATGTTCCCTGTATGTCTCTGATCTGCGAGATGTCCTGTCCTTCTGCCAGCCGGTCGGTGATCTCAATTGTCTGGAGCTCTCCCATGCCGTAGACCAGAAGGTCCGCCTTGGAGTCCTGCAATATTGATTTCCTGACCAGGTCCTGCCAGTAGTCGTAATGGGCAAGCCTTCTGAGGGACGCCTCAAGACCTCCGATTATGAGGGGCGTGTCCCCGAATGCCTGTCTGGCAAGGTTGGAGTAGACTATGGTCGGTCTGTCGGGCCTGAGTCCGGACTTTCCTCCCGGGGAGTACTGGTCAGTGCTGCGTTTCTTCTTTGTGCTTGTGTAATGGGCCACCATTGAGTCAATGTTTCCGCCGCTGATCATGCAGCAGAGCCGCGGCTTCCCCATGACAAGCAGGGATTCTTTGTTCCTCCAGTCCGGTTGTGCTATGATGCCGACCCTGTAACCGTGGCTCTCAAGCAATCTTCCGAGAAGGGCGCAGGCAAAGGACGGATGGTCCACATAGGCATCGGCTGAGACAAGAAGCACATCAAGCTCAGGCCAGCCTCTTTTCCGCATGTCTGATTCTGAGATTGGAAGGAAGGAATCCCGCATATCCTGGATTCTACCGTTTCTTTCTTCCGGAAGCAATCTCAGGATTTCATGAAAAAATGTTCTGAGCATTTTCTCTTCACTAAACAATATTTACAAAACAGTTTGACTTTCTCGCAAAATGATGGTATGTTAACATATCCCAGTATCTTTGTGATATTGGGGTTTTTTTGTGACAGGAGCGGAACTTGAGCCACGAATCGATTCCTTCAATTCATTTCTACGATCAGGACTTCGTAGACCTTTATGACAGGTCATGGGTCTGGATCGGTGAGCACTGGGCACAGGGAACGGAGCAGAACGGCTTCTCCGGCAACTATGTGGCATGTGCTGACCAGAAGACCTTCAATGCGTTTGACTCCTGCCTGTCTGCCCTCTATCTGAACTACAGCAACCAGACCTATTCACCGTTTGACATGCTTGATTTCTTCTACGGCAAGCAGGAGGAGAGCGGTGCAATCCGGTCTGACTACAGCATTGAGGACGGAAGTCCTGTTGTGTCAGAGGAGAATCCCGAGGGCGTGACAATGCCGCTTTTCGCATATGTCGAGTATGTCTTCTACCACAAGATCGGCAACAAGAAGCGCCTTAAGGACATTGTCCCGATTCTGGAGAACTACTTCAACTGGCTCAAGACCATGTTCCAGAAGGAGAACGGACTTTTCTCAGTTCCCGTCTCTGCATGCCTGACCGGAAACACCCCGAGGGAGAGGACGGTCTATCCTGTCGACTTCAACACGATGGTGGCGCTCAACGCCCTGTATCTGTCAAACATCGGAGACATCCTCAATGACAAGGAGCTGAGTTTCCGGTACAAGAGGCTCTACTTCTCTCTCAAGACAAGGATCAACAACCTGATGTGGGATCCCGAGACCCATTTCTACTATGATCTCGATGCCCAGGAGCAGAGGATTCCCCTCAAGCTCATCGGAGCATACTGGACAATGCTCACCGAGATTCCCAACGACGAGCGTGCCTCCTACATGATCGAGTATCTGAAGGATCCCGATTGTTTCGGGACAGACAATCCGTTCCCCAGCGTCAGCGCGGACTCCGAGTGCTATAAGGAGAACGTCTGCGGTTACTGCGGGGCGGTTGTGCCTTCGAATGTCTATGGCGTGGTCAAGGGCCTTGAGAAATACGGTGAGTATGTATTTGCCCGCGAATGCGCCATCAGGCACATGTATTTCATACTCGACACACTGCATCCGGAAGGGGACAAGCCCGGTGATGTGTGGGAGGCATACCTTCCGACCAAGGAAGGCGTTCCTGCCCAGGACGGAGAGTTCCCGCGCAAGAGGTTCCTGCCGCAGGCCTGCCTGGTCACAATCACCCTCATGATCGAGGACATCATAGGCCTTGATGTGTCGCTTCCGAGGAAGACAGTCTACTGGACTGTTCCGAACCTTGAGGTCATGGGAATTGAGAAACTCTCACTCAAGCGCAACCTGATCACGATTCTCAGCAACAAGAACGCAAGAGGCTGGGAGATCAGGCTTGAGAGCGAGAAGCTTTACTACTTCACGATCGAGATCATCGACGAGAAGAAGAAAAAGACTCTCCCGATTCCGAGCGGCAAATGCTCGATGCTCATTGATAAACTCTGATGCCCTGGTTAGGTAAGCTTCTTGGCGGAACACTGGGATTCTTCCTCGGCGGTCCCTTTGGCATGATCGCAGGTGCCGTGTTCGGTCATATGATGATCGACAGGGCTGCGGACGGTAGTTCGGGTGAGGGTAATTCCGACGGCCGCTTCTACTTTGTGAACACAGGCTATAACAGGTCCCAGATGGTCTTCTTCGTGGGGGCCTTCTCCATGCTCGCGAAGCTTGCCTCCGCAGATGGGCAGGTGAGTGATGCAGCCCGCCGCAAGATCAACGAGTTCATGGTCAATGACCTCAGGCTCACGGGCCAGAGCTATGACTACGCTCAGGGAATCTTCAATCAGGCTCTTGCCCAGAATTCCTCATTTGAGGACCTTGCAGACCAGTTTTACGAGAACTTCAAGGGCAGTCCCCAGTTGCTGAACATGATGGTGGACATCTTCTACCGTGTGGCCATGGTGGACGGGCGCATGTCGGCCAACGAGTCAAACCTGATTGATTATGCAGTTCGTGTCTTCCGTATCCCTTCATCAATCCATGACAGCATCCGCCGAAAGTACAATGTGCGCGGTGCCTCAAAGGCTTATGCCGTGCTTGGTCTGACGGAGAACGCCACTGAGGCAGAAATCAAGAAAGCCTACCGCAAGCTTATTCTGGAGTATCATCCCGATACCGTTGCGGCCAAGGGCATGGCTGACGAGTTCAAGGAATATGCCACAAAGCGCTTCAGGGAGATCCAGGAAGCCTATGAGACCATCTGCTCGGAGAGAGGCATAAAATAATAAGGTAAATCTCAGAACTGTATTCTTCCTCTGAATGAGCGCATCAGAGTGGTGCGGTCCGCATACTCGAGGTCTCCGCCTATCGGAAGGCCTGATGCGAGTCTTGTCAGAGACAGTCCCTCGCGGTCCTTGAGGATGTGGCGGATGTAAAGGGCTGTGGTGTCCCCTTCCTCAGTAGGGTTCGTGGCTATGATTATCTCCTTGAACTCCCCGCTGTTTATCCTCTCAATCAGCTTGCCGAAGGTGAGGTTCTCAGGACCCACCCCGTTCAGCGGGTTGATAGCGCCGCCAAGTACATGGAACAGTCCGTTATATGCTCCGCTTGACTGGATTGTAATCACATCCTGAGGCTGCTCAACTATGCAAAGCTGGGTCTTGTCCCTCATAGGGTCGGAGCAGACAGGGCAGATCTCGGATTCTGAGTAGGAGCCGCAGATGGAGCAGGGACGGATCTTGTCCTTGATCTCGGCGATGCTCTTCGCAAGAAGGTCATTGTAGTCCCTTGATGTGTTAATCAGAGAGAACGCGATCCTTGATGCGCTCTTGGGACCAACGCCGGGAAGGCGTGACAGAAGTTTTGAAAGATTATCAAGTGCTGTCATAGTCCAAGTCCGTACTGGGACATTGTCTGCCCAGCCTCCTCCTGAATCCTGTCCTTGACGTTCTTGATGGCGGTGTTCACGGCTGATGTGATCATGACCTCCAGAAGCTGGGCGTTCTCCTGCTTTGCGAATTCAGGATCAATCTTTATGCTCTCTATCTCCATGTTGCCGTTGGCCACAGCCTCCACCATGTTGCCCCCGGCATAGCCTGTGCAGCGGATTGTGGCGATCTTGGCCTTCATTGCCTCGGCCTGGCTCTTTATCTCATTCATGTTCTTGAAAAGTTCAAAAGGATTCATCAGTTCTCCTCCCTTCCGTCAAAGCAGAGTATCAGGTCGTTTATCAGGTTTTTCTGCTCGTCGCTCATGCCGGAGCTGATTGCCGGTTTCTCGGGCTCGCAGGATGGCTGGGTTGCCTCTTCCTGCTCCTCGGCAGGCTTTTCCTCTGCTTTTGGGCTCTCCTGCTGTACGGCAGGCGTACTTGGCGCATCCTCTGAGACAACATTGTTCGGATTATCAGAGAACGCAAGGATCACGTTGACGTTGCTTCTGAGTCTTGTTTGTATTGTCTCTCTGATTGATTGAAGGTTTCTATATGCAGTCTGATAGTAGAATTTCTTATCAAATGTCAGAACCAGGCCATCGTCTGTATTCTGTGCGTCAACTGTTCCAAGCGGCAGGATGTCCTTCAGAATTGAGAGGTCAGCGGCAGGTGACACAGGCTGTACAGGTTTCTCCTCCGGCACATCCGGCTCAGAGGCAGGTGCTGCCTCAGGTTCCGGTGAAGCCTCCGGTGCAATATCCTGGATGGGCTGGGAAACGGGCTCGGGTTCAGCCGGTGTAGCAGTCTCTGCGGGCCTTGCCTCAGGCTGAACGCTCTTCATGTCAGCAAGAGCAGGGTTCAGCGGGGTGATGGTCCCGTTGATCAGGTCGTTCTTGAGGCGCGCAAGCTGCTCGATGATGCTGGCTGTGGAGGCCACATATCTGAGCTTTGAGAGCTTTGAGATTGCAAGCTCAAGCTCGAATCTCGGATTCAGGGAGTACCTGATGTCCCTGTACAGGTTGAGGAACATGTCCAGGGCAGCCTCGAGCTGTTCCTCGTTGAATGCGCCGCGGATATCTGCCGGGAAGCTGGAGACCTGCTCCCCGAGGACGTTCTCGCTCTTTATGCCCTTGCGGATTAAAAGCAGTGAGCGGAAGTAGTCGGTGAAGTCCTTGATGATCTGCTCTATGCTCACACCCTTTGCAAGGAGACTGTGGACCTTGTCCAGGGAGCCGCTCTGGTTTCTGGCCAGAATGTCCTGCATTATGGCGTTTATGCGGTCAACTCCGACAAGGCCGAGCTTCTCCCTTATCTGCGCCAGGGTGATCTTGCCGTTTGAGAATGCAACAACCTGGTCAAAGAGGGTATAGGCGTCACGCATGGAGCCGGTGGCCTCCCTGGCTATCCAGAACAGGGCCTCGTCCTCAGCCTCAATGCCCATCTCGGATGCGGCCTGTGCCAGAAGACCCTTGATTGTCTCAAGCGGGATCAGCTGGAAGTTGAACTGCTGGCAGCGGCTTCTGATTGTTGCAGGAACCTTCTGTGTTTCTGTCGTGGCAAAGATGAAGACCACGTACTCAGGCGGCTCCTCGATTGTCTTGAGAAGGGCGTTGAACGCGCTCTGGCTGAGCATGTGGACCTCGTCGATGATGTAGATCTTGTAGCGTGATGAGGTGGGAGGGAACATGACCTCCTCCTTGATCACCCTGACATCGTTGACACCGGTGTTGCTGGCTCCGTCAATCTCAATGACATCCAGGCTGCTGCCTTTGGCAATACCGCGGCAGTTGTCGCACTCGTCGCAGGGCTCTGCCGTAGGACCGTGCACGCAGTTGAGCGCCTTTGCCAGAAGGCGGGCGCTGGTTGTCTTTCCCACACCCCTGGGGCCGCTGAACAGATAGGCATGTGCTATCCTGCCCTGCTCAATGGCGTTCTTGAGTGTTGAGACGACAAATTCCTGACCTACAAGATCCTCGAATCTCTGCGGTCTTTTGCGTGTTGCGGTTACTTCGTAAGCCATGCCCCAATGATAGCAGATAATCACGGGTAAAACCATATTCTTTACAGTACTATTATCTTTAATTTACTATTGACCGCTTATGAAACCAATGCGATAATTATCTTTACGGCGCGTACACAAAACATAAAGTGACGCGCGTGTATTTGTGTAAACTGACCTTCGGGTCAAGAGGAGGAAATATGAAGAAACTTACAGTAGTGCTGCTCGTTCTGGTAGTGGCTTTGACTGGTGTTTTCGCACAGGGCGCTCAGGAAGCTGCCAAGGGAACAACCGTAGAGGGTTTTGATTCCGCTCTGATCTCAGCCGCACAGGCAGAGGGTGAGCTGGTTGTCTACGGCTCATGTGAGGAAGAGTATCTTGCAGCTGTCTGCACGAACTTCGAGAAGCTTTTCGGCATCAAGACAACTTATCAGCGCCTCTCAACAGGTGAGGTCCAGGCCAAGATCGAGGAAGAGAAGGGCAACCCGTCAGCAGACGTCTTCTTCGGCGGCACGACAGATCCGTACAACATGCTCGCTTCAGAGGGACTTCTTGAGAGATATGATGCAAAGAACGCATCACACATCACAAAGAGCGTGTACAAGCACAAGGACAACCTCTGGTATGGTATTTACACCGGTATCCTGGGATTCATGTACAACGCAGACTCCCTGAAGAGACTCGGCCTCGAGCCGCCTAAGGATTTCCCTGATCTGCTCAAGCCTGAGTACAAGGGTCTGATCTGGCTCTCAAACTACAACACAGCCGGAACAGCAAAGCTTGTCATCAACACAGTCATCCAGAAGTACGGTCATGACGCCGGTGTCCAGTATCTCGTTGACCTGGACAAGAACATCGAGGTCTACACAAAGTCAGGTTCCGGTCCTTCAAAGAACGTCGGAACAGGCGAGTGTGTCATCGGTATCGGATTCCTGCACGACGGTATCTATCAGATCGTAGACAACGGCTATGACAACATCGGTCTTGTCATCCCGTCAAGCGGAACAACCTGTGAGATCGGTGCAACAGCCATCTTCAAGGGTGCAAAGCATGCCAACGCAGCAAAGCTCTGGATCGAGTATGCACTTTCACCGAACTGCGTCAACCTGGCAAAGGAGAACGGTTCCTACCAGTTCCTGGTCCTGGACAACGCAGAGCAGCCGCAGATCGCCTACGAGTTCGGCCTTGATCCGAGCAACGTCATCGACTATGACTTCGACGATGCAACAGCCAACACAAAGCAGTACATCTCAGATGTCATGACAGCTCTTGCAAACGCAGGTGCTGCAACAGGCGATACCACAAGATTCCAGACCAAGTAATCTCAGTCCCGGAACCGGGCGGTCTAAAACGAGGATGGTGGCCTGTCCGCCATCCTCTTTTTGGTATTTCACATTTATAAAACATTATGAAGGAGGAATAGATGGCAAGTGCTCAGGGTGCCAGGCTTGAGAGGAAGAAACTTCTCGCTGACCCGATAATGGTCACGACAATAGTCCTACTCATCACGTTCCTTACATTGTTCATCCTCTATCCGTTGGCTATCCTTCTTGTGGACAGCTTTGTCGGAGACGGGGGATTCTCATTCTCGGTATTCAAGAGGATATTCCAGATACCGACATTCAAGACGGCCATAACCAACACATTGAAGGTCGGTTTCATGGTCGGTATCTTCGCAACGGCAGTCGGCCTGCTGTTCGCTTATGTTGAAATCTACGTGAAGATCAACAAGTTCGCCGGAGGACTCTTCAAGGTTGTCTCCATGCTTCCTGTCGTGTCCCCGCCGTTTGTTCTCTCACTTTCCGTGATAATGCTTTTCGGCAAGTCCGGAATAATCACAAGATATCTTTTCGGAATCTATGACAACAGCGTCTACGGATTCTGGGGTATTGTAGTCGTACAGTCACTGACGTTCTTCCCTGTCTGCTACATGATGTTCAGGGGACTTCTGAAGAACATCGACCCGTCCCTGGAGGAGGCTGCCCGTGACATGGGAGCTTCCCGCATGAAGGTCTTCACCAGCGTCACACTGCCGCTGCTTCTGCCCGGAATCGGAAACGCCTTCCTTGTCACATTCATCGAGTCAATCGCCGATTTCGCCAACCCGATGATCATCGGAGGCTCTTACGATACTCTCGCAACCACAATCTACCTGCAGATCACCGGCGCCTACGACAAGGCCGGAGCATCCGCCATGGCAGTTGTGCTTCTGTGCATCACCCTTGCGATGTTCATGCTGCAGAAATATGTGCTTGAGAAGAAGTCCACGGCCACACTCACAGGAAAGGCCTCAAGAGGCAGGATGCTCATTGAGGACAAGAGCGTGCGCATCCCGCTTACAGCAATCTGCAGCCTTGGAGCTCTCTTTGTCATCATGATGTACATCTGCGTCCCGATCGGAGCAATGTTCCCGACATGGGGCTACAAGTTCTTCCCGCTGACACTCAAGTGGTTCAAGCTGGTGTTCACGAGGTACCACGGCTTCAAGGCGTTCAAGGACTCATTCGTCCTGTCGTTGATCTCCGCCCCGATTACCGCCTTGCTCTCAATGATAATCTCTTATCTGGTCGTCAAGCGGAAATTCAAGGCAAAAGGCTTCATTGAGGCTGTCTCAATGCTTGCCATGGCAGTTCCCGGAACCGTCTTGGGTGTTGGATACATCAGAGGTTTCAGCGGAGGTCTTTTCCATTCCGGAATCCTTCAGGGAATCTACGGCACCGGCCTGATTCTGGTGATTGTCTTTGTCATCAGGTCACTTCCGACCGGAACCAGAAGCGGTATTGCCGCACTTAGGCAGATAGACAAGTCCATTGAGGAGAGCGCTTATGACATGGGCGCAGACAGCATGAAGGTGTTCACCACAGTCACGCTGCCGCTGATCAAGGACAGCTTCCTCAGCGGCCTTGTCACGGCATTTGTCAGAAGCATAACCGCAATATCTGCGATCATCCTTCTGGTCACTCCGAACTACCTGCTCATCACAGTCCAGATCAACGAGTTCGCGGAGAAGGGCTCCTACGGTCTTGCCTGTGCATTCGCATCCATACTTATCGTCATCACCTACGGCGCTGTTGTGCTGATGAACACAATCATCAAGCACTTCGGTACCAGCAAAGCAATCAAGGAGGTTGATTAATGGCCAAGGAAAAGAAAGGTGTCCGTCTGGAACACATCTCAAAGATATACAAGGACCCGAAGACGGGTAAGGAATTCTACGCTGTCAAGGACACATCACTGAACATCGAGCCGGGAACATTCGTCACGCTGCTCGGACCTTCGGGATGCGGAAAGACAACAACACTCAGGATGATCGCAGGCTTCGAGAGCCCGGATGAGGGAGAGATCTACCTGGGAGATCAGGCAATCAATGAGCTGACCCCGAACAAGCGCGACACCGCGATGGTCTTCCAGAGCTACGCGCTTCTGCCTCATTACAACATCTTCGACAATGTGGCATACGGACTCAAGCTCCGCAAGATCCCCAAGGATGTGATCAAGGAGAAAGTCACGAAGATCCTGGAGCTGGTGGAGCTCTCGGGCATGGAGGCCAGAATGACGAACCAGCTCTCCGGCGGACAGCAGCAGCGTGTCGCCCTTGCCAGAGCACTGGTCATTGAGCCTTCAGTGCTGCTCTTTGACGAGCCTCTGTCAAACCTCGACGCCAAGCTTCGTGTCCAGATGCGCACCGAGATCAGGCGCATCCAGCAGGAAGTCGGAATCACAGCCATCTACGTCACCCATGATCAGAGCGAGGCCATGGCCATCTCCGACAAGATCATCATCATGGACAAGGGCGTTGTTGCCCAGATGGGGACCCCGCAGGAGATCTACTATCATCCGGTCAACGAGTTCGTCGCGGACTTCATCGGAGAGGCAAACTTCCTCCGCGGACCCATGGTCGGCAAGGAGGGCAAGTACGCCGTGCTTGAGGTCGAGGGCAACAAGACACTGGTCGAGTACAGTGACAAGATGAAGCAGGGCGAGACTTACACTGTGGTTCTCAGGCCAGAGGCCGCCAGCCTCGCTGACGAGGGTGGACTTCCCTGTAAGGTCGTTCTCTCATGCTTCATGGGAAGCTATCAGAACTACCACGTCATGGTCGGCAACACCCTTGTCAAGCTCGAGGAGAAGAACCCCAAGAACAAGAAGATCTACAATGTCGGCGACACCTGCCACCTTGTGTTCGAGGCAGAGTCCGTCCACGTACTTTGATTCCTCTGGTATATGAGCGGGTGTGATTCTTGAAGATGAGCTCTGAATAGCATTATAATCCAACTGATTGTAATAGGAGAAAAACTATGGCACAA
>CACZJR010000007.1 GCA_902781545.1 uncultured Spirochaetales bacterium
GGGTCCTGGATGTCCATGGCCTCGAAGATATCGTCCGTGAACCAGACGGGGAGGTTGGATGAGTTGGTGTAATACGGGCTCTCCTCAGTTCCGGCGGTGATGATCTCGGGGAACTGCTCCTTGTCGTGCTTTGCCAGCCTGTAGGCTGTTGACTCCGCAGGGGTTGCCTCAAGGTTGTAGAGGTCGCCGTACTTGACCTGGTAGTCTGAGAGCTTCTCCCTCATGTGGTCCAGCACCTCACCTGCGAACTTCTGCGCCTCGGCGTGTGTCAGGTCCATCCTGAGCCAGTTGGCGTTGAGGCAGGTCTCGTTCATTCCCACAAGTCCGATTGTGGAGAAGTGGTTGTTGAAGGTTCCCAGATATCTCTTTGTGTAAGGATAAAGGCCGTTGTTGAGGTAGTTGGTCACAACCTCGCGCTTTGTCTTGAGGCTTCTTGCAGAGAGGTCCATCATGGCATCAAGCCTGTTATAGAAGTCCTCCTTGTCCTTGGCAAGATAGGCGATCCTGGGCAGGTTGATTGTCACGACGCCGATTGAGCCTGTTGACTCACCGCTTCCGAAGAAGCCGCCGCTCTTCTTTCTGAGCTCACGGAGGTCCAGGCGCAGGCGACAGCACATTGACCTGACATCGGAGGGCTGCATCTCGGTGTTGCCGATGTAGTTGGAGAAATACGGGGTGCCGTACTTGCTTGTCATCTCGAACAGGAGCCTGTTGTTCTCAGTGTCTGACCAGTCGAAGTCCTTTGTGAGGGAGTAGGTGGGGATAGGATACTGGAAGCCTCTGCCGTTGGCGTCTCCGTTGATCATGATCTCCAGGAAGGCCCTGTTGACCATGTCCATCTCCTCCTTGCAGTCGCCGTAGGTGAAGTCCATGTCCTTGCCGCCGACAATGGCCGGAAGGTCCTTCAGGTCATCTGGGACGGTCCAGTCAAGTGTGATGTTGCTGAACGGGGCCTGGGTTCCCCAGCGTGACGGGGTGTTGACGCCGAACACGAAGGACTCGATGCACTGCTTGACCTCGCGGTAGGAGAGGTTGTCTGCCTTCACGAACGCCGAGAGATATGTGTCGAAGCTTGAGAAGGCCTGTGCGCCTGCCCACTCGTTCTGCATGATTCCGATGAAGTTGACCATCTGGTTGCACAGTGTTGAGAGGTGCTTTGCCGGAGCTGAGCTGATCTTGCCGTCAACGCCCCCCAGTCCCTCGCGGATCAGCTGCTTGAGGCTCCAGCCCGCGCAGTAGCCGGAGAGCATGGAGAGGTCATGGAGGTGGATGTCGGCGTTCCTGTGGGCATCGCCTATCTCCTTGTCATAGATCTCGCTGAGCCAGTAGTTGGCTGTCACGGCTCCGCTGTTGGAGAGGATCAGGCCTCCGATGGAGTAGTTGACGGTGCTGTTCTCCTTGACCCTCCAGTCCTTTGCCCCGAGGTAGCTGTCGATGAGCTTCTTGTAGTCGACCAGTGTCTTTGAGGCCTGTCTGACGTTCTCATGCTGCTTTCTGTAGAGGATGTAGGCCTTTGCGACATCCTCATAGCCTGCCTGGGCCAGGATCAGCTCCACGCTGTCCTGTATGTCCTCGATGGAGACCTTGTCATCCTTGACCTTGTCGGAGAAGCGTGCGCTTGCCCTGAGGGCCAGCATCTGGATGACGTCCTCGTTGTAGTTCTTGTTTGTTGCGACGAATGCCCTGACAATAGCGTTCTCGATCTTCTTGATGTCAAAGGCAACGGTCTCACCGGTTCTCTTCAATACCTGATACATAGGATCCCCATGTAGCCAGGAAGTCTTGGAAGGAGTGCAGTAATGACATTACTGTGAGCGCAGGGGTCCCCTGAGCTCTCACGCCTGTGCCATACTCCGTGGCAGCGTATACGTAACAGTACAGGCAGGTCTTCTGACTCATGCCGATTCCGATGAACCTTCCCGGGATTCTGACCCAGTGGCTATCTCATCATCTGAAAGTCGTTTACGGCTTTCCGGCATTCACAGCGGCGGGACCGTGGAGTTTTTTACTCACTTCTCTATTAAGCTGAAAGCACCTGTATCTAGTGTGTCTGTTTGATACCGAACACTATATTAAGGCCTGCATGAGGAATCTGTCAATATGGATCAGAGACTTTTTCTTACAAAATCTATGAAAGCCTCGTCGGCAAGAGGAAGGGGCTTTCCCTTGAGCCAGACAAACAGGTACTCCACAAGCCGTCCGGAGTTGACTATCTCCTTTGCCACTATCTGCTGGTTAAGGACATAGGAGGTCTTGGGAAAGAGGCTCACTCCCACGTTGCAGCCTGCCAGGGCGGCGACATCCAGGTAGTTGTCCATCTTGCAGACAATCCTGGGCTCGGCCTTTATCTCCTTGAACCACTCGTAGATCATGTCGTTGATCGACTCCCGGCTGGGAACGATCAGGCTCTGGTCCTTGAGCAGCGACAGGTCTATGGTCTCCCCGGGAAGCTGGGACAGGGGGTTGTCCTTGCTCATGAAGGCGGTCATCTTCTCCTGCCCGACCTTGAAGCTGTTCAGCAGCGTCTGGTCACAGGGGGAGGTGATTACGGCCAGGTTGATCAGGCCGCTTCTCAGGCGCTCTATGAGCTCATCGCTGTTTCCGTCCATGATCCTGAACTTTATGTCAGGGTATTTGCGTATGAATGACTCAATCCACTTGGATGCGATGTCAGGGGCAGAGCCCTCGACAAGGCCGATCGAGATGGTGCCGCTGATGTTCTTCCCCATCTGGCGGATCTCGTTCGAGGTCTTCTCGGAGAGGCTGAGGATCTCCTTGGCGTGCCTGTACAGAAGCTGCCCTGACTCCGTGAGAAGCAGATGGCGCTTTCCCCTGATGAACAAGACGGTGTCCAGCTCCTCCTCAAGGGCTCTGATCTGGTTGCTCAAAGGCGGCTGGCTGATGTTGAGCTTCTCGGCCGCCCTTGTGATGTTCAGCTCCTCTGCGACGGTGACAAAGTATTTCAGTACCCTGAGTTCCATGATGCGCTCCTTTTTTATCATATGAAAAAGATATGATAACCATAATATTATATGTATTTGTTTGTTTTTCTTCAAGTTTGTATAATCTCCCCAAAATGATACCGGACAGGGGGTGTGATATGTGTTCAATCATCGGTTTCTCATCACATGAAGTATCGCCCGACTGTGTCAGGACTCATTTCGGATTGTCCGTCTCAAGAGGTCCTGACCAGACTCGATTCGTGAACGCGGGCAATAACAATTATCTGGGCTTCAACCGTCTTGCCATCATGGACCTGAGCGAGGACGGCATGCAGCCGTTCCATCTGGGCGGTGACAGCGTGGTCTGCAACGGGGAGATTTACGGCTTCAGGAAGATTAAGAGTCATCTTGAGAAGAGCTACTGCTTCAGGAGCCAGTCGGACTGCGAGGTCCTTCTTCCGTTATGGAGGGAGAAGGGGACAGACATGTTCGCGGATCTGGATGCCGAGTTCGCCCTTGTTATCTATGACTCTGAGAGCGGTAGCCTTGTGGCTGCCAGGGACCCCATAGGGATAAGGCCGCTTTTCTACGGATATCTGTCTGACGGAAGCATCATCTTCTGCAGCGAGGCAAAGTGCCTTGTGGGGCTTTGCGAGAGGATAATCCCGTTTCCGCCTGGGTGCTACTACAAGGACGGCAGGTTCGTCAGGTACGCAGATCCTGCCCGTGTTGAGTCCTATATAAATGGAGATATAGATGCAGTCTGCAGGGGAATCCGTGACAGGCTCATTGACGGGGTGGAGAAGCGCCTGGACGCAGATGCCCCGCTTGGGTTCCTGCTCTCAGGAGGTCTGGACTCAAGCCTTGTATGCGCCATCTCTTCCAAGATCCTAGGCAAGAGGATAAGGACATTCGCAATAGGAGTGGACACTGATCCGATTGACCTCAGATATGCCAGGCAGGTGGCGGATTTCATAAAGAGTGACCATATGGAGGTCACCATGACGACTGAGGATGTCCTTGAGAGCCTGGATACGGTGATATCGATCCTGGGTACATGGGACATCACCACAGTCAGGGCAAGTCTGGGCATGTATCTGTGCTGCAAGGCCATCCATGAGAGGACCGATGTCAAGGTCCTTCTTACCGGAGAGATCTCAGACGAGCTTTTCGGCTACAAGTACACGGATTTCGCCCCTGATGCGCAGGCCTTCCAGGAAGAGGCCCAGAAGCGTATCCGCGAGCTTTTCTACTACGATGTGCTCAGGGCTGACAGGTGCATATCGGACAACTCCATCGAGGGGCGCGTGCCTTTCGGGGACCTTGAGTTCGTCAGATATGTCATGTCCATAGACCCTGAGATGAAGATGAACCGCTACAACATGGGCAAGTACCTTCTGAGGAAGGCCTTTGCGGACGATCATATCCTGCCGGATGAGATCCTGTGGCGCCAGAAGGCGGCGTTCTCTGATGCCGTGGGCCACAGCATGGTGGACAACCTCAAGGCATATGCGGAGAAGAAGTATTCGGATGAGGAGTTCGGGAGGCTGCGTAGGCGATATGCCTACTGCATGCCTTTCACAAAGGAGAGCCTGCTGTACAGGGAGATCTTCGAGAGCCATTATCCCGGTCAGGCTGAGATGATACCTGACTACTGGATGCCTAACAGATCATGGGAGGGCTGCAACGTGGACGACCCGTCTGCAAGGGTGCTCTCCAACTATGGGGCAAGTGGAATCTGATTAAGAAGGGAGATATCAAGTATGAGCGAAGCATTTGATCTGACAAAAGAGTTCGCAAGTTGCGTGTTCACCGAGGAGAAGATGGAGAGATATGTCCCTTCTTCTGAGATTGTGAAGTACCGCAGGTGCCTTGAGACAGGTGAGAGTCTCTCAATGGAGACAGCCGACGCCATTGCCAAGGGCATGAAGGAGTGGGCCATAAGCATGGGCGCCACCCATTACTGCCACTGGTTCCAGCCCATGACAGGGGGTACCGCGGAGAAACATGAGGGCTTCATCAGTCCGGTGGGAAGGGGAAGGATAATAATGGACTTCTCAGGAAAGGAGCTTGTCAAAGGTGAGCCTGATGCATCCAGCTTCCCGTCCGGAGGACTCAGGGCCACGTTCGAGGCCCGCGGCTACAGTGCCTGGGATCCCACTTCCTATGCCTTTATTGTAGACGGCAGCCTCTGTATCCCGACAGTGTTCTTCTCATATTCAGGAGAGTCCCTGGACCAGAAGACGCCGCTATTAAGGTCCACAAGGGCACTGAACAGGCAGGCCCTGAGAATCCTGAAGGTGTTCGGAGACAAGGAGACAAGATCTGTCTCTCCCATGGCCGGAGCGGAGCAGGAGTATTTCCTGATTGATAAGGACCTGTTCAACGAGCGTGAGGACCTGAGAATCTGCGGAAGGACCCTCTTCGGCGCAAAGCCTCCTAAGACGCAGGAGCTGAACGACCATTACTTCGGCTCCATCAAGCCCAGGGTATCTGCCTTCATGAAGGATTATGAGAAAGAGCTCTGGAAGCTGGGAGTCCTGGCAAAGACAAAGCACAATGAGGTTGCCCCGTCACAGCATGAGATGGCACCTATCTATTCGGACTGCAACAGCGCGAATGACCAGAACCAGCTTACGATGAACATCCTCAGGCAGGTGGCTGACCGCCACAATCTGGTATGTCTTCTTGCCGAGAAGCCCTTTGACGGGGTGAACGGAAGCGGAAAACACAATAACTGGTCAATAGTCACAGATAAGGGCAAGAACCTTATCTCCCCGGGAAAGACCCCGTCCCAGAACGCACAGTTCCTGCTGTTCCTGGCAGCATTCGTCAGTGCGGTTGACGAGTACCAGGACCTCCTCAGATGCAGCGTGGCGTATGCGGGAAACGACAACAGGCTCGGAGGTCATGAGGCGCCGCCTGCGATTATCTCGATATTCGTGGGAACAGAGCTCCAGGGTGTGATTGACTCAATAATCCAGGACAGAAGCTATGACAGCGCAGTCCCGAACCCCATCAGGATAGGCATTGACTCCATGCCAGTGATCCCCAAGGACACCACGGACCGCAACCGTACAAGCCCTATAGCGTTCACGGGAAACAAGTTCGAGTTCAGGATGCCCGGCTCAAGCCAGTCCATATCAGCTCCGAACACGGTCCTGAACACCATCATGGCCCAGAAGCTCTGCGAGTATGCGAACATCCTGGAGCAGACAGACGCGAAGAACATCAACAATGTGCTTCATGACCTGATCAAGGATGAGTTCACGAAGCACTCCAGGATAATATTCAACGGAAACGGCTATGACAGCTCATGGGTGGAGGAGGCCAGGCGCCGCGGCCTGAGCAACTACGCCACAACGGCAGAGGCCATGAGGCACTACCTTGATCCCAAGAACATTGCACTGATGGAGGGAAACGGTGTCATGTCCGAATCAGAGATGAGGGCAAGAAAGGAGATTTATGTTGAGAAATACTGCAACGTGATCTCAATTGAGGCCAACACACTGAAGGACATGGTGAGAAGGGAGATAATCCCGGCTGTCTCAGCCTTTGAGGGTGAGCTCTGCAGGACAATCTCCTATATGAAGGAGGCCTTCACCACGGTACAGGAGGTGTCTGATGTGGAGCACGATACATGCACAAGTCTCATGAAGTGCAACAAGAAGATGGTCCAGCTTGAGAGACAGCTGGAAAGGGCCCTTGCCAAGGCATCTGCATCAGGTGCGGATGACATGTCAGGATACTTCCATGACAAGGTCCTGTCCCTAATGGAGAAGATTCGTGAGGTGGTCAACGAGGCGGAGGTGCTTACACCCGACAGATTCTGGCCTTATCCGACCTACAGCCAGCTGCTGTTCTCAGAATAAGGCGAAACAAGGAGGAGATGCTCAGATGACCAAGTACATTTTCGTCACAGGTGGTGTTGTATCAGGTCTGGGAAAAGGAATTACTGCCGCTTCCCTCGGAAGACTCCTGAAGTCCCGTGGCCTTAAGGTGGCGGCCCAGAAGCTGGATCCATACATCAACGTGGACCCGGGGACCATGAGTCCTTACCAGCACGGTGAGGTCTATGTCACGGAGGACGGGGCGGAGACAGACCTTGATCTCGGTCATTATGAGCGTTTCATCGATGAGGATCTGAACAAGTACTCCAACCTCACAACCGGTAAAGTCTACTGGAACGTCCTGAACAAGGAGAGGCGGGGTGAGTACCTCGGACACACGGTGCAGGTAATACCACATATCACCAATGAGATAAAGGAGTTCGTCTACAGCGTGGGAAAGAAGACATCTGCCGATGTCGTCATTACGGAGATAGGCGGAACCATCGGAGACATCGAGTCCCAGCCGTTCATAGAGGCGGTGCGCCAGATATCGCTTGAGGTGGGACGAGAGAACAGCCTTTTCATCCATGTCACGCTGGTGCCTTATCTGAGCGGCTCTGACGAGCATAAGT
This sequence comes from uncultured Spirochaetales bacterium, assembly GCA_902781545.1. Classification (GTDB taxonomy): domain Bacteria; phylum Spirochaetota; class Spirochaetia; order Sphaerochaetales; family Sphaerochaetaceae; genus UBA9732. The sequence goes on from CACZJR010000007.1 coordinate 7,405, forward strand.
CAAAGCCTACACAGCATTCAGTGAAGGAGCTCCAGGGGATGGGGATAAACCCCAACATAATCGTTCTCCGCTGTGACAAGCCTCTGGAGAGCTCGATCTTCGAGAAGATCGCCATGTTCTGCAACGTGAAGAATGACTGTGTAATTGAGAACATCACACTTCCGAATCTCTACGAGGCCCCGCTGATGCTTGAGAAGGCCCATTTCTCCGATGTGGTGTGCAGGGAGCTGGGGATAAACACCGCTGAGCCTGACCTTCATGAGTGGAGGCAGATGGTGGAGCGCATCAGCGGCGCATCGGGCCACTGCGTGGAAATAGGGCTTGTGGGAAAATATGTGGCACTGCACGATGCCTACCTTTCCGTGGCCGAGGCCCTGCGCCACGCAGGATTCTACCATGATGTCCATATCAACATCCACTGGATTGACTCCGAGGAGATCACCTCAGGCAACTGCGCCGAGGTTCTGGGTGGCCTTGACGGGATAATAGTGCCCGGAGGTTTCGGCAGCAGGGGGATAGAGGGCATGATCCTTGCCGCAGGCTATGCCAGGAAGAACAGGATCCCTTATTTCGGAATCTGCCGGGAGTTCGATGCAGAGTGCCCTGACAAGGTCATTGACTTCATGCCCGGCCAGAATGATGAGATAGACAAGGGCGGGACCCTCAGACTCGGCTCTTATCCGTGCATCATCAAGGCTGGTACGACCATGCAGCGGTGCTACGGGAAACTGAGGATCGACGAGCGTCACAGGCACAGATATGAGTTCAACAACGAGTACAGGGATCTTCTTCAGGAGCACGGCATGACGCTCAGCGGAATCTCACCTGACGGAAGGCTGGTGGAGACCATAGAGCTCACCGATCATCCGTTCTTCGTGGGGGTCCAGTACCATCCAGAGTTCAAGAGCAGGCCAAACAGGCCTCATCCGCTTTTCCTGGGATTCATTGAGGCTGCGAAGAGCCGTCATCTCTACTGACTGCTGAGTCAATGCTCCTTCCGAACACCACGAACCTGTCAAAAAGATACTCGGTGACAAAGTTGATGATCATGTTGAGGATGGTCACGAGGTACTCGTTCCACAGAAGGTCCTCCGCAAGCCAGTTGCCGAATATGGTTGAGAGCGGGGTGAAAACGGCATAGTAGCCCAGGACCTTCATCATCGCCACCGGTACGTTGTTGGCTGACTTGAACGTGAACTTCCTGTTGAGTGTGAAGTTCCAGATCACTGACAGGATCAGAGCCGTCAGATAGCAGGGCCAGTAGGGCAGGTCCAGAAGCTCGTTCATCAGGGTGAAGCTCAGAATCTGCACCAGACCGGCTGATATCGAGAAGAGGGTGAATTTGATTGTCCTGACAAGCTCGTCTTTCTTCATCAGGCTGATGATACATCTGTTTTCCCTTCTTATGTAGGGGGTTTCTGAGCGGAAAACCTGTTTTTGGCAAATAATGTTTCTGTACATAGAAACTTTTTTCGGAAAACCTATTGACTTTTGTTTCTGTTTATAGAAACATGTGGGCAACTGGAACGGGTGTTCCGTTAAAGGAGAGGAGAAAAATGAAGAAAACAGTTGTCTTATTGATGGTTTTGGTTATTGCACTGTCTGCTGCCTTCTGCGGTGGAAGCTCAGAGGCATCGTCCTCGGGGAAGAAGACATACACGGTCGGTATCTGCAATTTCGTCGATGACGCATCGCTCAACCAGATCTGCGAGAATATCCAGAACGAGCTTGCCTCGATCGCGGAGAAGAGGGGTGTGGAGATCAAGGTCAAATATGACAACTGCAACGCTGACGCGAATGTCATGAGCCAGATCATCGCCAACTTCATCGCCGACAAGGTGGATGTGATGGTAGGAGTAGCCACACCTGTGGCAATGCAGATGCAGGCCGCTACAGAGGACAACAAGATCCCCGTGGTGTTCGCCGCTGTGTCTGACCCGCTTTCCACCGGAATAGTCGCATCACTTGAGGCACCCGGCGCCAATGTCACCGGAACAAGTGACTTCCTGGACACGAATGCGGTGATGAACCTCATCTTCGCGCTGAATCCTGCTGCCAAGAAGGTTGGACTTCTGTACGATGCAGGTCAGGATGCGTCCACGACTGCGATTGCAACAGCCAAAGAGTACCTGAAGGCCAAGGGAGTGGAGGTCGTGGAGAGAATGGGGACAACAGTCGACGAGGTGATTCTTGCGGCCAACGCCCTGGTCGCAGACAAGGTCGATGCCGTCTTCACACCTTCTGACAACACGATCATGACTGCGGAGCTCTCAATCTACGAGGCTCTTGCGGCAGCCAAGATCCCTCACTACGCAGGTGCAGACTCATTCGCACTCAACGGGGCGTTCCTCGGATACGGAGTCGACTATGCTAACCTCGGAAGGGTGACAGGTGACATGGTCGCCGAGATCCTGCTTGACGGCGCAAAGCCCGAGACAATGGCTGTCAGGACCTTCGACAACGGAACCGCAACGGTCAATGTTGAGACTGCGGCCATAATGGGATATGATTTTGAGAAGCTTGCGGCCACATTCGGACCGTACTGCACCAAGGTTGTGCAGATCACAACCGCGGAGAGCTTCTGACAACAGGGTGAGAGATGTTGACCACCATACTAGGGCTTGGCGCCACGGCACTTGAGCTGGGGCTTATAAGCTCACTTACAGTACTTGCATTATTCCTGAGCTATTCGATGCTCAATGTATGTGACCTTTCAACTGACGGCTGCTTCACTTTAGGGGCGGCCGTTGGTGCTGTGGTCGCCATATCAGGCCATCCGTATCTGTCGATCCTGGCGGCCTTGTGCGTGGGGATGGTGTCGGGATTCATTACCGCGCTTCTTCAGACGAAGATGGGCATTGACAGCCTGCTCTCGGGAATCATAGTGAACACGGGCCTTTATTCAGTGAACATCGCCATAATGGGTGGTGCTTCGTTGCTGAACTTGAACAAGACGGAGACAGTCTTCACAAAGGCAAGGACCCTGCTCGCGGGGACATTCCTCTCGTCCCAGTACAGGCTTGCGGTCGTGATCCTGTTCGTGGCGCTGGCACTTGCGCTTATGACATGGTTCCTGAAGACAAGGCTGGGCCTTGCCATCCGTGCCACAGGAAACAACCCGGACATGGTCAAGTCATCCTCGATAAACCCGGCCTTCACCACGATAGTCGGGCTCTGTCTCTCCAACTCACTGACCGCACTTTCCGGATGCCTTCTGGCTCAGAGCCAGAAATCGGTGAATGTGACCATCGGTTCAGGCATGGTGACAATAGCCCTGGCCTCGCTTCTGATTGGAAGGGCCTTCATGGGCAAGGGATCAATAGGGAAGAGGGCCGTGGGAGCGGTCCTGGGAGCCTTTGTGTTCCGTCTTGTATACACCATAGCCCTCAGGTTCAACCTGCCGGCATACATGCTGAAGCTGGTGTCTTCCGTCATTGTCATAATCGCCATAGCAGGTCCGTACTTCAAGAAGCGGTTCCCTGAGTTCAAGAGGGTGCATGACGCATCAAAGGGGGGCGGGAATGCTTGAGCTCTTTGATGTCTGCAAGACCTTCAATGCAAAGACCATATTCGAGAAGGTTGCCCTTGATCATGTGAGCCTCAAGGTCAATGACGGGGACTTCATATCCATAATCGGTGCAAACGGGGCAGGGAAATCAACCCTGTTCAATGCGATCTGCGGCTCTTTCCTGACTGACAGCGGCAGGATAATCCTTGACGGTGAGGACATCACGTTCAAGCCTGACCACAAGAGGGCAAAGACCATAGGCCGGCTTTTCCAGGATCCAATGCGCGGCTCCGCACCTGGGATGAGCATTGAGGAGAACCTTGCCCTGGCCGCAGGCCATGGGGGCTGGCTGAGCAAGATCTCCAAGGCCGACAAGGAGGCATTCAGGGAGAGGCTTTCCCTGCTGGGAATGGGGCTTGAGGACCGCATGCGCCAGCCTGTGGGGCTTCTCTCCGGCGGCCAGCGTCAGGCCCTGACCCTTCTGATGTCCACATTCAACCCTCCGAAGCTTCTCCTGCTGGATGAGCACACGGCGGCCCTGGATCCGGCGACATCGGAGAAGGTGCTTGAGCTGACCAAGAGCATAGTCAGGGACAACAGGCTCACATGCCTGATGATAACACACAACATGCAGAGTGCCCTGGATCTGGGAAACAGGACCATAATGATGCACGGCGGAAGAATCATCTACGATGTCTCAGGAGATACAAGGAACGGCCTTGAGGTCTCCGACCTGCTGAGCCAGTTCAAGGCTGCAGCCGGAAAGGACCTGGACAACGACAGGATGATGCTGGTATGAGACAGAGACAGCTGCTCGGAAGCCTTATCCTGCTGATTGTGGCGGTGATCTGGGGCACTGCGTTTGCATTCCAGCGCATGGGCACCGGCGTGATAGGGCCCATGACATTCACGGCCTCCCGAATGACGCTCTCCGCCGTTGCGGTGGGGTTTGTGTCATTTCTCATAAAGGACCCGGAGATGACAGATGCCGCAGGATCTTCCGCAAGGAGGCGCGACACCCTGACAGGAGGAGTCCTCTGCGGTCTCTTCCTTGTGTCCGCAACCCTTTTCCAGCAGATCGGGATAGCCTACACCACTGCGGGGAAGGCAGGTTTCATCACTGCACTCTACATACTGCTTGTCCCGATTATCAGCACGGTTTTCCTTAGAAAGCCAAGCAGCTGGATAGTATGGATCGCAGTGCTTCTTGGACTTGCGGGAATGTATCTTCTCTGCATGACGGAGGGTTTCAGCCTTGCCAGAGGCGATGCGCTAGTCTGCGTGTGCGCCATGCTGTTCACCGGCCATATCCTTTGCTGTGACCGCTATGCTGGAAGGGGGAATCCCGTGAGGATCTCGGCCATCCAGTTCGTGACGGCCTCTGTTGTATCGTGGACCCTGGCGTTCATCTTCGAGACTCCTTCCGTTGAGGCGATCAGGTCCGCGCTTGTCCCGATCCTCTATTGCGGCCTTGCCTCAGGGGGCATAGGCTATACGCTTCAGATAGTAGCGCAGAGGTTCACCAATCCGACGGTGGCATCGCTTCTGATGAGCTTCGAGTCGGTGTTCGCTGTCCTGGGCGGAGCCGTCCTGCTTCACGAGAGGATGAGCACCCGCGAGCTTCTGGGCTGCATGGTCATGTTCATCGCAATCATAGTCGTGCAGGTTCCCGTCCCTCATAAGAGTCAGGACTGACTTGTTCTTGTCATTAATGCCTCTTTGTGGTTTCATTTCGGTGGAGGGGCGTCAATGCGTAAGCTTCTTGGTATTGTTTTTCTTGTTTTATCACTGTTTCTGGTCGTCTCATGCTCTACCACTGCATTGAAGGAGAATGAGGCTTATACAATCCGGATCATAGGTCTTGAGAGGGACATCAGTACTACAAAACACGGCAACATCAGGACTGACGAGGACAGCTTCACGTTCCTTGAGAACTCGGGCTTCGAGCTGGGAGACATAGTGGAGGTGAGTTTCCTTGACAAAAAGATGGACCTTCCGCTTGTGCCGTCCTATTCCTCAGTTCCTGCAGGGCAGGCAGGTCTTGCGCTGAGAATAAATGACGCCTCCAATAATCCCAATGACTATCTTGCCACGCTCTTCATGAACGCAGGTGATTTCATGACCACATACGGCATTGCCGTGAAACAGACCAACGAGGACAACAGCTGGGACTGGGTGGCCTGTGACGGGGTGACTTTCCCGATAGAGGTTGAGATCAGGATGAAGGAGAAGGGCGGTTATCTCAGCCAGCTTGCCCTGGCGGACCTGAGCAAGTCAAATGAGCGTTCCGATTATCCTGAGCTCGATGACCGAGGTTTCGCGAATTTCAGGAAGGTCTCCACAACCGGGATGGGTGACTGCCTGTACCGCTCCAGCTCCCCGCTGAATGATGTCAACGGCAGGGACACCTATGCAATGAAGGCCATTGAGGAGGCAGGTGTGAATGTCATAGTCAATATCGAGGAGGCTAAGGACATTGCCCAGAGCAGAGCATCATATGAGGGCTCTTATTACTCAAGGCAGAAAGTTTCTTATTTCCTTATGACTACTGATTTTATGGGTAAAACCAATAACGGGCCCCTGTGTGATGCCTTGCGCTTCATGGCCGAGAATCCGGGAATCTACTGCATCCACTGCAAGGAGGGAAAGGACAGGACAGGCTTTGTGACAGCGGTCCTTGAGCTTCTTATGGGTGCCACCATGTATGAGGTCATAGATGACTACATGGTCACATACATGAACTTCTTCAAGGTGGAGAAAGGCACAGAGCAGTACTCATATATCTCGAACCTGATCACGGATGAGCTAAAGGCAAACGGAATAACTGATAATGGTTCTCTCCAGGAGCAGACTGAGCAGTTCCTGAAGGAAATAGGACTTACATCAGATGAGATCTCCGCGCTTAAGGCCAATCTCTCAGCCAGGATATAAGAGGGCAGGCAAATGATACAGGACATAGCACCGAGCAAGCTCATCAACAGTTTCGCCTCATTCGAGCTCAGGGAATCAGACAGTCTGTTTTTCTTTGATGATTCCGGCAAGGCACTGGTCGGAGGGACCGAAGGGACGATGGAGATCCCGAGAGGCAGTGACGCTCCCGCACAGAAGGCCGTTTATCTATTCTCCATAGATGACACCAGGTACTTCCTCGCAGATGGCTGCACTGATTTCTCCAAGGAAGGGTTCAGATATCTCTCAATCAGGGAGATCAGGGATGCCTTTGAGGGCAAGGAGGTCTTTGCGGCGTTCACCGCCTATCACCTCTGGCGCTGGTATGCGGACAACAGATTCTGCGGCAGATGCGGCTGCAGGCTGGACCATGACAAGAAGGAGAGGGCTCTGAGGTGTCCTGAATGCAACAACGTCATCTACCCCAGGATCAATCCGGCTGTCATAGTCGGGGTGACCAAGGGGGACTGCCTCTTGATCACCAGATACCGCAGCGGCTACGGCCACAACGCCCTTGTGGCAGGCTTCACCGAGATAGGTGAGACCCTGGAGGAGACGGTTGCCAGGGAGGTGATGGAGGAGACCGGAGTCAGGGTGAAGAACATCCGCTACTACAAGTCACAGCCGTGGGGCATGGCCCAGGACATACTCGCGGGTTTCTTCTGCGAGGCTGACGGGGACGCGAGAATCCGCATGGATGAGAACGAGCTACGCTATGCGCAGTGGGTGAAGAGGGAAGAGATTGAGCTTCAGCCTAACAACCTGAGCCTGACCAATGAGATGATGAGGATGTTCAAAGAGAGGTTAGCCTGAAGCTGTCATCCACCAGTATCATCACTTCCTCATCGTGAAGACTCTCATTCAGTGCAACGGAGATCCAGAGCCTGTGGTTCATGTGGTAGGCGGGGAATACTCCGTTGATGTTTCTGATCCGGTCGGCATCGTATGTGTCAAGCTTGAGGTTTATCACGTCAACAGGGGTCCTGTCGTTGTTCTTCAGCAGTGCCCCCATCCTTATGTTCATTATCAGGCCGAACCACTTCCTGCTGTCGGCATGCCTGAAGACGCCTGCGGCATTATACGGGTCCTCGTCCCACGGGAAATCGGGAATGACGTTGTACCGCTCCTGTATGAGATCTGTTATGCGGTTTGCCTGGTCTGAGGCGAACAGGACATCCCTGCAGCATCCTGATGCGATTTCCTCCAGAAGCATCCTGTATGTGGTTCTGACTGAATTGACGTAGGCTCCGTTGAAGTTCTCATGACGCATCTGGACATAGTCCTCGTCGTTCATCACGTCAATGACCCTGCCTGCGACTGAGCCGTCCGCCTTCACGGTGAGAACAGAACGGAAGCTTCCGTCCATGAAATCGCTTTCCAGCACCATGTCTTTCCCGGCCTCCTGGAATCCGCTTTCCTTCATCAGGGAGGGTACAAATCGTTTACGCTGGAAAACCTGCTGCTCTATTTCCATGAGATTGATGTTAACACATATAATCTCATTGAGGAATTGACCTGTGTATGATAATTTAAACTAGATGAAGAAACGGCTTGCTTTGTTTTTGTGTCTTTTGACTGCAATCTCTCTTTTTGCCTCGGATTTCTTAGGTGATTTCAACAAGAGGGAATCATACATACCTGATCATATTGTCTTATCGACAGGAAACGACCTCTTCAACTTCGGCATCTCTCGTAATGATGATGACCAGCTCTCATATTCCTTCGACTTCCAGCTGGAGGCTCCGCTGTGGTACCTGCGCTTCAATGCGAACGGAATCACAAACAGGGGATGGCGTGACGGATGGGACATGGCAGACTATTCCAGGCCGTTTAATCCCGGCGCTCATGTGATCAGGGGAAGGTATGACTCAATCGAGACGGTCCTTGGAATGAAGCTGAGACCGGTCGAGGATGATTTCTACGTTCATCTCTATCCTGAGATCGGCTTTGCCCTGACTGGCGACTACGGCTGGGAGTGGGGGCAGAACGTGATCCATAAGATCATGAACATCCATGAGGTGGTTCTCCCTTACGACAACGCAGGGGAGAGGAACGTCCATATGATGATGGACCTGCGCGCGAATCTCGGTTATAAGATCTACAACTTCGAGAGGACCAGCCTCATTGCCGAGGTTGAGGCCTCCACAAAGAACATCATAGGCTTCCAGTCGGAGAACCAGATATTGGGCAGGGTCTCCGTGTCCACCATGACACATGACCTGATCGGGTTCCATGTGGGCTACATGTATGCCACGGACCTCGGAGATGACACAAGCTACACACAGGATCTCTATATCCGTTACCTGAACGGCCTCAGGGCCGGCTTCACCGTCGACACCGGCATATTCTTCGTCAAATACACATGCAGCCCGATGAACAATTACGGATACGGATACCTGGGTTTTGACGTCATGGAATTCTTCAAGCCCAGGACCTGGGAGGAGAGCGATGCCTTCATGCGCTTCTCCGGTGCCGGTTTCTATGACCGCAGCTACAATTACATCTCACTTGGCATCCCGTTTGCAGGGGATTTCGCCTTCATGGTCAAGAGCTCCTATCTGGGAGGCGATGCCATGATGCCTAAGCAGGAGGCTTCTGAGGACCTGAACAAGAATGTGAGATTCAAGCGTGATTATTCATTCTTCTCCGCAGGCGTCAGGTACAATCTCCCTGAGTTCCTGTACGGTTATGTCACTCCTTTCGTGGAGCTGACTGCAGGTCTTCAGATCTTCAGGATCTGGGTACTGAACAACCAGCTTGATGATGACCATCTGATTGTAAAAAACCCGTCATACAAGTTTGATCTTGACAACTATTACGGGCTCATCAGCTTCGAGGGAGGTCTGACGCTCCTTCCTGAGAACCTGCTGGTCTTCGGGGACACAAGCGCTCAGGTTGAGCTGTTCGGTGGGGTTAACGTGATCTTCGGCGGCAGCACATTGGAGCTTTCTTTCTACAGGTTCCTCCACAGGTGGCTGGAAGACCTCGATTATCCCCTGGATGACATGGGGACAGACGCACGCTTCATCCCTTATTTCGGATTCGGGGTAAAGTTGGGATTCGACCTGTGAACAACATGTGATTTGTGGTATAGTTCGGGTAAGTTTACGGAGGATGAATGGGAAAAGTTGTTGACAAGATCAGGAAGAGGAACGGGAAGATCAAGCTTCATGCGGTGACGCTTGAGCAGGACATCCGTTACAGGGGACCTCTCTCATACAGGGAATTCAAAATCTTCGGATGGGCCTGTATCATCCTCAGTCAGGTCATTGTGATGATGACCCTTGGCGGGAAGGTCAATGCCGATCTGGCTATGCGTCAGGCAGGTTGGAAACAGGTTCTTATGTGGTTCTCTGATCTGGCGCTTCCGTTTCTGCTTATGTCAAACTTCGCAATCATCCTTGACAACCGTAAGAGCTACAAGGATCAGATCATCTCAAACGGCATACTGATGGTGTCCATCTTCCTGCTGTTCGTCATCCTGTTCTACCATTTTGTGCTTGGCTCGCTTGCCGCCCTTGGTGACGGCACCGTGAATTTCATACAGGTGGCGAGGAAATTCTATCATTCATCATCTTCTTACGGGTTCTTCTGCTTCAACATTTTCGTCGACCTGTTCCTGTGCACGCTTTTCATGTTCTTCGTGAACTACAGGCCAAGCCGCTTCTTCCAGGGAAAGAAGATCATCATCTTCAGGCTTTTCGCCATACTGCCTATCGCATATGAGATCGGGTCATTTGCACTGAAATGGTTGTCAGCAGGCGGTGTCATACGGATTCCGTTCATCCTGTTCCCGCTTCTGACCGTTAAGCCCCCAATGACATTCTTTGTCTTCGTTATCCTGACATTATTCGTCAAGAGGCGTGAGAGAAGATTCATCAAGCAGGGCGGCTCATATGAGGATTATCAGCTTTTCCTTCAGACAAACCGTAACTCATTCAGCTTCTCCGTTCATGCGACAATCGTTTTATTCATCGCAGGTCTCCTGGATCTCATTTTGTTCGTGCTGCTTCCGTCCTTCCAGCTTATTGCTGCCCAGTCTGCTGCCGTGGATGTGATGGTGGTTGAAGGAGGCTTGAATTCTGCTGAGGCCCTAGAGGTGGTTAAAGGCATTGACATGGATATGGCCCTTTACAGTTTCATGAGCCGTCTTTATGCAATCGGAGTAGGAGAGGCTTATTCGCTGATTCTGATTGCACCTCTGATGCTTCTGTTCTCTTACACAAGAAAGCGTAACAACCCGGTCGTTGACTCCCTTATTCCGGTTGTGGCGATTGTGCTCATCCTTCTGGTCTATCTGCAGAGTTTCTATCAGATCATGCATGTGCTGCCTATAAGCGGCAAGATCAACTTCCAGGAGGTCATGGACACCTTTGACTCCGCACTGGATATGATTCCGGAGATGCTCACGGCACAATAAGGGGAGATGAAGAAGTGAAATCAATCAAAGAGAAAGCCTGGTATCCGTATGCCGTAGCCGCATGCATCGCAGTGGTGCTTTTTGTTTTCTTAAGTAACTTCCAGACTATCTGGGGTGCGGTCAAGACCTTCTTCGGGTTCTTCAGAATCGTGATCCTGGGCTGCATCATCGCCTTCATAGTGAATCCTCTCTCCAAGCTGCTGGCAAGGACGGTCTTCAAGAAGGTCAAGAAAGACAAGGGCCGTCTGGCCATGTCAAACCTTGTCGCATTCATCATTGTCATCCTGTTCATAGTGTTCTCACTTGTAATTGTCATTCCGCAGCTGATTGACAGCATACAGAAATTCCTCGAGAACCTGCCGGTGTACAGGGATACCATCATGGGATGGCTGGATAACGCGGGAATCACACTTGAGTCGCTGGGGCTGGGCTCTGATGAGGCGGAGGAGGTTGCCAAGCTGGAGGCATCGTCGCTTCTGGGCAACATCGGCCAGTATGCGGGGACAATAATGTCAACAACGATGAACGTCGGAAAGGTCGTGTTCAACTTCGCCGTGGCATTCATGATGTCAATGTACATCCTCGGAGCCAAGGAAAGCCTGAAGAAGGGCTGCGGGAGACTCCTGAAGGCCATCTTCGGGGAGTCCAAATACGGCGGGGTCTGCACCTTCCTTCAGAAGAGCAACGCAGTGTTCAATTCCTACATAGTGTACAACCTCATTGACAGCCTGATCATAGGAACGCTGAACGCAATCTTCATGCTGATACTCGGAATGGATTACATGGGACTGATCTCCTTCGTTGTGGCGATCTTCAACCTGATTCCGACATTCGGACCTCTGATCGGCGGAGCCATAGGAGCCTTCATCCTGCTTCTGGTAAGACCTTTGCATGCTCTGATCTTCCTCGGCTTCACCGTGATACTGCAGCTCTTTGACGGATATGTCCTGAAGCCCAAACTCTTCGGTGACTCACTGGGTGTCTCCGGACTTTGGATCCTGGTCGGTGTGATTGTCGGCGGAAAGATGTTCGGAGTGGTCGGAATCCTCCTGTCAATCCCGGTTGTGGCTCTCATCGATTTCCTGTATTCAAACTACCTTTTACCTGCGCTTGAGAGAAAACGGGGAATCAAACAGCTTCAGGACAATTGATTTGAGTCCATGAAAAAGGGTATAAATTAGAACATATAATAGGAGTTATCCAAGATGTTGAAAATTGATAAGAGATCTGAGGGAAAGAACGTGGAGATGGCACTGTCAGGAAGACTTGATACAACTACAGCTCCTGAGCTTGATGCTGAGCTGAAGGCTGTATTTGACGGCGCTGAGACCCTCACATTTGATTTCACTGATCTTGAATATATCTCTTCAGCAGGACTCAGGGTCCTGCTCTCGGCCCAGAAAGTCATGAGCAAGAAAGGCTCAATGAAGCTCACACACGTCAGCAAGAGTGTGATGGAAATCTTCGTTGTAACCGGATTCTCTGAGATTCTTACAATCAACTGATCAGCCTGATGGAAGACAGTGTCCGTTATCTTCTTGATCTGGCCATAATCCTTTTCTCCGCAAAGCTTTTCAGTATCACCGGCAAGAAGATAGGAATCCCCGAGGTCGTAGGGGAGATACTTGCCGGACTGCTGCTCGGCGGCGCAGTGCTGGGCATTGTCAAGGAATCAGATTTCCTTGCGAAGCTTGCCGAGATCGGCGTGATCATGCTGATGTTCGAGGCAGGACTGGGCACAAATCTCAAGGAGTTGAAGCAGTCAGGGCTAAAGGCCACACTGATAGCATGCATGGGAGTTCTTGTGCCGATCATCCTGGGAGCTCTTCTGTTCATGTGCTTCTATGGCTTTGACGCACCGGGCTCAGAGAGGTTCAACAGAGGTCTCTTCATAGGGACAATAATGTCCGCCACAAGCGTGAGCATCACAGTTGCCGCGCTCAAGGAGCTTGGAAAGCTCAATGACAGGGTGGGGACAACAATTGTCAGCGCAGCCATCATAGATGACGTGATAGGAATCATCGTTCTTACAGTGGTGATAGGGCTTGCCGGGAATGACGGTTCGGTGAATGTTGGAAGCGTCTTCCTGAAGGTGGTCCTTTTCTTTGCCATCGCAATCGGGACAGGGTTCCTGGTCTTCAAGGGTATGAGCTGGCTTGACCACAGATACACCCACCAGCGCAGGATCCCCATAATCAGTCTCTGTTACTGTTTCCTTCTTGCATATCTTGCTGAGACATTCTTCAACATCGCAGATATCACAGGCGCCTATGTCGCCGGAGTGGTCCTGTGCAATCTCGCGGACAGAGATTACATCGAGAGGCGCATAGACATAAGCTCTTATATGATTTTCGCTCCTATCTTCTTTGCGGGAATAGGATTGAAGACAACATTCGGTGCCATGAACGCCACGCTGATCCTTTTCTCCGTCTGTTTTGTCATTGCGGCTCTCCTGGGCAAGGTGATCGGATGCGGTCTATGCGCAAGGACCCTGGGCTTTGACGGGAAGGACTCGCTCAGAATCGGTGTGGGGATGATGACGCGCGGAGAGGTTGCCCTGATTACTGCGCAGAAGGGCCTTGCGGTAGGTCTGCTCACAGCTGAGTTCTTCACGCCTGTTATCCTTCTGATATTGGTCAGCTCCGTGATAACTCCGATTCTCCTTAAGAAGCTCTACCGTGGTTCAGACGAGGCATGAGATGAGATACGAATACAGGAAGGATTTTGAGGTAACTTATTCACAGGTCGACAGATGGCTTGACCTTGATCCCTTCAACGCAATACTGATGGTCCAGCAGATGAACACCCAGTTCTTCAAGACTTTCAGCTGTGACAACATCAGCTGCAAGGAGAGGGACAACGCCCTCTGGGTCATCACAAAGACCCGCATCCATTACGAGAGAACCCCGAAGATGGGCGACGAGATCAGCGCAGTCACTGCGTCGATAAAGACCCATGGCTACAAGACTGAGCTGGATTCTGCATTCACATTCAGTGACGGCTCTGTCGCATTTGTGGCCAGACAGGAGCTTTTCGTCATTGACGCCACCAGTAGGGAACCCAGGAAGATCGATACCCTCAGATACCCTGAGGACATGGATTATGTGCCTGAGACCCTTGCGCTTAAGTTCTTCAGGATCAAGGAGGAGCTGGGGGAGGAGAGTCTTGTCTATTCCGACAGATACAGGCTCACGGACATCGATTACAGCAACCACGTAAACAATACCGTGTATGTCCGTTACGCCATGAACGCCCTGTCCCCTGATTTCTTCGAGAATCGTATGATCGTGGATTTCGAGATACAGTACCGCCACGAGTGCTATGAGGGCCATGAGCTCTCCGTCTACAAGTCAGATATCGATGCGGACACCACGGACATCCAGATAAAAAGCGACGGTAACATCGCCATTGATGTGCGGATTGTAAGCCGGATGCGGTAATCAAGAGCAGAGGTGTTGATATGAGGGAGAAGCAGAAGGGGTTACTTGTCATTACCGCAGTCTATATCGCCGCATTCATAATTGGCGCGATTCCTTATTACCGCATCGATGACATGCTTGCGGCATCGGCTCTGTTTACCGCAGTTGCCACCGTGGTGGTGTTCATCTCATCCTGTGTCTTCTCAGATGTGTCGATGTATGATCCCTACTGGAGCGTTGAGCCTCCTGTGATAATTGCCCTGAACATGGTCAGATACAGGCTTTACGGCATTAATGCATGGATCATCCTCTGTGTTGTGGGACTTTGGGCGGTGAGGCTTACGGCCAACTGGTACGCCATATACAAGGGAATAGGGCATGAGGACTGGAGATACGCCATGTACAGGGAGAAATGCAGTCCTGTGCTGTTTGTGCTTTTGAGCTTCTTCGGGCTTCATTTCATGCCCACCGTGGTTGTCTATGCCTCCCTTGTCAGCGGATTTCTCGCAATCCGTGCGGAAAGCTTCTCCGTCCTCTCTATCCCTGGGCTGGTTGTCATGCTGCTTGCTGTTCTCCTTGAGCTGGTCTCTGACAGGGCAATGCACCGCTTTTTGGAGTCCCATAGGGGTGAGGGCAGGACATGTGACCTTTCTGTGTGGAAGTACTCAAGACACCCCAACTACCTGGGAGAGATGTCATTCTGGACTGGCATGTTCCTGTATTTTGTCCCGCTTTATCCGTCCACGGCCTATTACGGGCTGGGCTTCCTGACAGTGATAGCCCTGTTCCCTCTGGTCTCCATCCCCATGATGGAGAAGCACAACATGCAGAGGCGCAAGGACTATGCCGAGTATAAGAGTCACACCTCGAAGCTCCTGCTGTTGCCGAGAAGGCATTAAGTACATGAAAACTTGACAACAAAAGGATTTCAGGTGATATTTTAAACAAGAGGCACTGCCGTTGGACGGTGACCTCAAACAATTCAAGAGCGAAGATCGCCTTTGACTGGTCAAGAGTCGAGGGCGATCACTTTCTATTCAGACATGCAATCACAATAGTGATAACCATAAGGACTATCACCAGGATCTCATAATCACTCATAGACATCACCTCCTTTCTCATCTTCCGACGAATCGGGAGGCAACACCTCCCGATATCCGTTTCCGAATGCGAGAGGGCAACCGTCCAACCATCACTGGCAGTGCCATTTATTAGTATATTTCATAAACACTTAACAATCAATAAGCGATATGCTTAAGATTACTGCACTTATCTCTTCTTGCTTTTTCTCTTCAGTCGGATTTAGCATGAAAAAAGAAAAAATACCCTTGCGTCATATATTGCTTGTTACGCAGCGTCATGTCCTAGAATCCATGGCAGAGGAGGAAAAGCTATGTCGAAATACACGACGGGAGAACTTGCAAAACTCTGCAATATCACAGTCCGTACAGTCCAGTACTATGACAGCCGGGGCATCCTTGTTCCCAGCGAGCTATCCGAAGGGGGAAGGAGACTCTATTCAGAAGACGACCTGAACCGGATGAAGGTGATCTGCTTTCTGCGGGAACTGGATCTTCCGATCAATGCCATCTCCCAGATCCTTCAGGAAGAGCATCCAGAGAAGGTCATATCTCTTCTGATTGAGAATCAGGAGAAAGAGCTTTCGGATGAGGTCTCTGAGAAGCAGGGAAAACTGGATAGGCTCCGTGAGCTGAAAAAGGGACTGAAGGGTAAAGAGTCATTCTCCCTCGAATCCATCGGTGACATGGCAGTTATTATGGACAGCAAGAAAAAACTTAGGAAAATGCACTGGACAATGGTCCTGACAGGGCTTCCGGTTACCGCGCTTCAATGGTTCTCAATCATTTTCTGGATTGTCAGAGGTATCTGGTGGCCATTCGTCATCTGGGTCATTGTGGCTGCCTCATGGGGCATTCTGATCAGCAGGTATTATTTCAGACATGTCAAGTACATATGTCCGGAATGCCATGAGATATTCAAGCCAAAGCTGAAGGAAGCTTTTTTTGCAAATCATACTCCTACAGCACGTAAGCTGACCTGCACGGGATGCGGTCACAAAGGTTTCTGTGTGGAGATCTGGGGAGGCGATGAGAGATGAAGGTCTTTGAGAATATAGTCGTCGGGAAAAGCAGCATCCCGTCACTGGTCATCACAGTCATCCTGATGGTCGCTATTCCTGTCGCCTCATTCATCTTCTGGCGTATAAGGCACAGGAAAGAGACGAATCTCGGCTATCTGATTGCCGGAATCATCGGTTTCCTGGTCTCCGCCCGGGTATTGGAGCTTGGCGTGCATTACCTGTGCATCATCTCCGATAATCCTGTCTCCAGGTTCATCAACGGAAACACAATAGCCTATGTGCTTTACGGGATAACCATGGCAGGTGTCTTCGAGGAGTGCGGAAGGTTCATCATCCTCAGATTTATCCTCAAAAGAAACCGCACACGGGAGAATGCTGTCATGTATGGAATTGGCCATGGCGGAATTGAGATCCTTGCCGTGATCCTGCCTTCCATTATCCTGTATCTGGTCATAGCGGTGTTCTTCTCTGCAGGAGACGTGGGAAAGGCAATGAGTGCCCTGAAAATCACGGAGGAGACTGCAGCCACGGCTCTTCCGTCTGTCATGGCCGCCGCTGCATTCGATTTTCCGCTGATGGCAATGAACGTCCTTGAACGCATCCTTGCCATGGTCGCCCATATCGGATTCTCGGTCATTGTGTTCTACGGTGTCTGCAATGCAAAAAAAGCCTTTCTGCCGTTGGCTATCCTTTTGCATATGCTGATGGATACCTTCCCGGCGCTGTATCAGAGAGGCGTTGTCCCGCTCTGGTCCGTGGAGGTCTGGGGAGCTTTCTGTGTTGCCTTGATAGCGTTGATAGCAATCAGGCTTTACAGGTTGAGACCTGCGACCCCAGGAAGTCGATGATAAGTGAGGATCAGCCTGCGCACAATGATCAAAGGACAGGCATCGAGCGGCCGGATGTCTTGAGGGCTTTCTCGTCGAGCTTGTCATCATCCAGGACGAGACGTCCGTTGATGAAGACCTTCTCGATCCCGAATGCCTTCTCCTGGTCCGGGATTCCGTTCTTGACTTTTTCCTCATCAAAGACCGTCAGGTCCGCGTAATAGCCTTCCTTCAGGTATCCGCGCTCCTTAATCATGAACCTGTCTGCCACGGCTCCTGTCATCTTGCGGACGGTATTTGGCAACGTGTCTCCGAGGCCGGTGACCGCATCCTGGAGGAACTTGGGGAAGCAGTCGTAGATGGCCGGGTTCTGGACTCCGAAGTCCTCCACCCAGGCATCGGTCATGTAGAGGACGTTGTCCTTGTGCTCAAGGTCACGGATGATCTCGGGAGTGGAATAGGGCCCCATGTTTGCACGGCCTGCGAAGTTGCTCTTCTCACAGAGCATCAGGTATGCGTTAAGGTCGGACATGCCTTCTTCCTTTGCAATCTGATGCACGGTCTTGCCCTCGTAACGCTCCAGCCCTGGCCCCATATAGGCTACCAGGATATCGTTGAATGTGAATCCGAGCAGGATGCCTGATGCCTTGATCACTGCGAGCTTCAGCCTTGAGATAAGGCTCTTGCGCTGCTTGGGGTCCATTCCCTGATACCATGCGGGCAGAATCACTGGGATTGATGTGGTGCCCACACACTCATGGTAGATGTCGAACATGAGGTCTACGCCGCTGGCCTTGAGGTCATCGAACATCTTCAGAAGCTCATCCTTGCACTTGAAGCTCTTGGTTCCAATAAAGATGACATGTGAGTACTGGAGCTTTAGCGGAGTGCCCTTTGCGATCTCCACCAGCTCATCCATTGCCCTGAGAAGATGGGGTCTGCCGAATATCTCCGGGTAGGCCATGGAGACCTTTCCGAGCGCACGGGCATGGACTGTCAGGGGCTTGTTGTATTTGATACAGAGATCTGCGACCTTCTTCAGCTCATCAGTCCCCGCATAGAGGCCAGGAGTGTACATAAGGCCTAGCGAGAGACCTGCGGCTCCTCTCTGGAGGGACTCTTCGAGGATGGCGAGCATGTGCTTCTCCTCTTCCGGTGAGAGGGGCCTGTTCTCGTTGCCGCCTGCAGCAGCACGAGCGGAGCAATGGCCGGCGAGAATCGCGATGTTACAGGGCATGTTCTTGTCTGTGGCCTTGAAGTACTCGTCCGGCATGCCGTATCTGCCGGTGGTGTCCCTGAAGCCGAAGATTCCTCCTCCCAGCTTGTCTGTAAATGGATTGTCCTTGTCAAATCCGATGGCGGAGATTCCGCAGTTTCCTGTGATGAAAGAGGTTATGCCCTGTCTGATGAAGGGGCTGAAGTAGGGAAGAGGGTCCTTCCTGATGGCGAACCAGTCGTTGTGCGAATGGGCATCTATGAAGCCTGATGCAATGGATTTACCGGTCAGGTCAATAACATGGTCCGCCTGATCCTCGATATTCGCTGCAATCTTTACAATGCGGTCATCCTCAACGAGAATATCGGATACATAGGGTTCCGAACCTGTTCCGTCATAGATTCTGGCGTTCTTAAGCAACTGTCTCATATCAATCCTCCATGATGCGCCGTCGCACACGATAGATTGTACTCCAGATTACGGCTGATTGATACTTTTTCTTTCTTCCCTTATATTAAAAAACATATTATGGAAACTGTTGTTCTAAGATACGGCAATACAAATACTTATCTGATAAATGGGTCTTCCGGTGGCATTCTGGTCGATACCGATATGCCCGGAACAATAGGAGCGTTTTTCAAGGAAATCAAGAGGCACGGTATCCGGATCAAGGATATTTCATTTGTCATGGCCACACACTATCACCCGGACCATATGGGATTGATCAGTGAATTGATGGATATGGGAGTCCGGCTCCTCCTTGTGGATATCCAGAACAGTCACATACATGACTGGGAGGCAAAGATCGGTTCCAAGCCAATTGACGGTGAATCAGCCAGAATCATTTCAATCGATGAGAGCCGTTCGTTTTTGGGGGAACTCGGAATCCACGGGGAGATGATACATATTCCAAGCCACAGTGAGGATAGCGTCGGAATCATGCTGGATGACGGGACATTGATTGCCGGTGACCTCTCTCCGATTAGTTACCTGCAGAGCGAACCGGAAGTCTCCCAGCTGAGGGATGACTGGAATCTGATTCTGGACCATCATCCTAAACTGGTATTGTTCGCCCATTCCAACCAGTTGGTTTTCTGAGGTAATGACAGCTGGACTTTTAGCCGCTCAAACTTGCCGGAGTCTTGTGTGGCTTTTTCCCCATGCAAGGCTGTTCCTTCTTACTGAGGTTTTTGACATTATAGTTTGGAGAGAAGGGCAGACAGCATCTTTTCATCATCATTCATACTGATTTCGAATGTTTTCTTCCCGGCATCCTTTATTGATGCTCCAATGTGATAAAGTTCCTTTTTGTCTAGTATCAGGAATCTGTCATGGAAATCGTCAGTATATATGATTTCAAGTTCTCCGTATTGACTTCGGAATGCACTGATTTCCTTTCCGGTGAGTTTGCAACTCTTCTGGTTTGTGTAGATTGAGATTGTGGCTCCTGTTTTCTTTCTGGAAAGCATGTCCAGTGTGCCCTTGTCCACATAGCTGTCAATCAGGATAATTGATTTCTCTGCCTTCCCGATTATCTCCTCAATACAACTGGTTGCATCCCACATCTGGCCTCGGAAGAAGATTACTGCCTTGTCCGGTTTTGGGGATTGAAGAATGTCATACAGCATATTTATCCGATGGTCAGAGTCTATCTGTTTTATCTCAATCCAATCCAGTCTTTGAAACACAATTGCATTATCAGCCAAGAATTGTCTCATTGCCCGAAATGCTCTCATGATGAGAATACTTTGCTTTTCTGCTATTTCTCCGTGCAGAACCGAGGCAAGCATGTAAATGCCTTGCTCGGTGAATGCCAAAGGTGGTTTTCGCCTGCCACCTTCTTGTCCCGCAAAGAAATTTGATGGCCGTGATGTCACAATTTGTGATTTCACGAGGCTTACTTCTTCATTAGTGAGTTCGAACATAAAATCAGAGGGGAATCTTGATATATTTCTTCTGACCTGTTGATTGAAGGATCTGACATCATAACCATAGAATTCAGCCAAATCTGAATCCAGCATGACCCGTACTCCACGTATGGTATAGATCCTGTTAAAGACCTCAGCAGTGGTGATCGTCAGAGGAATCGAAGGTTGATTATTTGTATCAAACACCTGGGACATGTTATCTGATATGCTTTACATCTTATTTGAAAGCATCGCAATGGCCATTGATTTCAGGATAATTCCTGTCATATTCTTGCCTTCGTAGGTGAATCAGCCTGTATTCCCATTTGATAGATTCCTCAACTCTGCTGTTATGAGTTTCTATATAGTTAGTAAATTTGCATTCCTGAACTATTTCTGGATCTCCAATGACACGGTACCCTAACGGCGTGAAAAGATCTTTCACGAGTAAATTATACCAGGCATAGACTTCACCGTATTTTGCCGAATATGATGAGAGCTCATTTGACTCATTGAAATACCAGGTGCAGGGACAATACAACCCGGGATTCTCTTCATAAGGATAGTGAGACCTGCAGAATGAATCAAATCTGAGAATAAAGGAATCATCCACTTCAGGACTAAGCTTTACCGGATTCCTGTTCATCAACCAAGTACCCATAATCGAACCTCCATTTCTCATTTTGCATAATGTATTTAACAAAGATAAACTATTTGATTGAATCATAAACTAATATTATATATTTTTCAAGAGCAAAGTTTACCAATAGTTGTAATAATATATTGATATTTAAATAATGGTATACTACAATTGATTTCCTGAGGATGGAGAAAATGACAGCAGAACAGCAGATAGCAAGTGTGCTGAACGTGTTCTTGAAAGAGAATCGCTATATGACGCAAGCTGAATTGGCACGAAGGATGGATGTCACACCTGCTGCAGTGACAAAATGGTTGAAAGATGGAGCTGTGTCCATAAACAAGATTCCTCTTCTTTGTGAGACTCTTGGAATCACTCCCAACACCTTGTTCGGGTTTCCTGATTCCAAGATATCTTCTCAAGCCTTGGATCTTTACAATGCTTTCCTTAAACATCCGGAATACCAGGATTCTGTGATGAAATTGTTGAGTGTTGTGTATAGTGACATTGAGGAAAATGGACAATGCGACTAAGAGTACTTTTCGTGTGCCACGGCAGGGGATTTAGAATCTAAAATAACTTACTTTAGCTAAATAAATTATATTTTGAATAATTCTTCTGCCACACACGAGCTACACATTTATTTGCCTTGACTAATCAATTGAACTGTATTACATTTGAAATACATATTGAGGAGATGTAATTATGGCAATTGTTCAGTTGAGGATAGATGACGAATTGAAACTTCAGGCTGTTTCCGTATATGAGAAACTGGGCATTGACTTGTCCAGTGCAATAAGGATGTTCCTGAAGCGTTCAGTTATGGTCAACGGAATTCCATTCAGCATGATCTTGGACGAGAAAGCATATGATCCTGAAGCTGCAGCCAAGGCCATGAAGAATATGAATGACTCTGCAAAGAAAAGCGGTGCATCGAATATGACATTGGAAGAGATAAACGCAGAAATCTCAGCCTACAGGAAAGAGAAAAGACGAGGCAAATAAACGTTTCAGAGAAATCAAAGAAGCCTATGACTATTTGAAAATTAATTATTAGTCTTATTTGAATATGCGTTCTTTGGTCATACATTCTAGAAAAGAAACACTTAAACAAAAAAAAGAGGCAAAAGTGTTCCATTAATCCGAACGTTGACATGTAAGTATTCCTCTTGTTAAGGCAGAACTGGAGGCTGGAAATGAGGAATACTGACTACCCTCAAAGTGAGCTCATAAAGAGTGAAGTGGATGAGATGGAAGACTTCAGTTACCATTTTGAATCTGCGGATTCGACAGATCCTATTTGCGGCAGAAACATAAGCGATAATGAATTGTCTGTCATACTTGAGATACTAAAGAATGAGACCCGTTTCTCAATTGAGTATGAAGATTCTAATGATGAGGAATTGCTTGCCATAGACATCCCGTTGTCCAGGGAGGCATTGATATCTGCCGAGATAGAACAGGAGTTGTTCTATGCGTGGCATTCTCCAGATAGGGTTTTTTGGAACGATACAGATAGCATCTGGCCAAGAGGGTTAACAACATACCGATATTCGGTTGATGACCCGAAGATGCCCAAACCTCCACAGTCAAGAAAAAGGGTTCTGGGGTTTTATAAAGAACAGTTTCTTTGCCTCTTCTTTGAAGAGTATAAAGGGAAAGACTCTGAAAGAAATAACAAATTGCTAAAGAGAAAATTCATGAAAATTCTATCAGAAAAGGGTGAAACCAAAAATCTTAAAGAGGTTGAGAAGAGGCTTGATTTTGAACTGCGCTTAATTAGAAAAGTGGGGTTGGAACAATATGTACTTGCCTTTGATGCGGTTTTGTCTCTGGCAAAGAGAAAGCATACTCCCATGTTCGTTGATTCATTGGACGGAGAAGGTTCTCTTGTTCTTTATTGTCTGGGAATAATACGTAGAAATCCCCTGCAGTATGGTCTCGGATTCGCCTCATTCCTCAGTATGGAAAGGGTAAGAATACCATGGTTCGGTATCATTTGTCGTAAAGAAGATACCCGGTCCATCTATAGTGAGATGGTGAAACAATTCGGAGAAGACAAAGTCGGATTGATTCCTAATGGTGTAGGTCTTCTCCTAAACAAGACGGGTCTTGGAGAACCTGTTCCGTCTGTGATTGATGATTATACCTTGGAACGGAATTTCCTCGTCCAGCCTGAGGAATTTGAAAAGAATGGAATCGTTCCGGTTTATTTGGATCTTGATAAGACTCTTGATGATTTGGTTTGCATCAAGGAACTGATAAGGCAGAGCACACCGAGTTTCAGTCTCGATTCAATTCCAGATGAAGATTCTGAGACATTCGAAATGCTATCAAAAGGGGAGTCCGAAGGAATTCCGCTTCTCAATGACAATTGGATTCGGAAGTGTCTAAGAATCTTAGGACCAAGTAATATCGATGAACTCGATGCCCTGATATCTCTCTATCACAATGGCCCGACTGATCTGATACCGATGTACATGGATGCCAAGAGGGGAATGCTGCCGCAAAACTATCAGGATCTACAGGAAATTGATCCGCTTAAAAGAACTCATGGGGTCATCGTATACAAGGAGCAGATTGTAGATGTGCTCATTCAGATTGCCAGATTCTCAGAGGCTGATGCACTTTGTTTCTGCCGTGCTTTATCTAGGGGCGATAGAGATGTAATCGATCGGTATGAAGAGAAGTTCAAAAACAACATGACCAGTTTCCACTGGGATAGTCAGTATGCGGAAAAGCTTATCGATATGATTAGAAGGTTCTCCTCTGAATCCTACAAGAGAAAGGTCGGGTTCTGGCATGCGGTTCTTTCATACAGGCTTGCATTCATCAAATGCCATTTTCCGGATGAGTTTGATAATGTGATGATTCTCAAAACGAAGGAGGATTAAGGAATGGATAGTATTGCTGTTGAAAGCGCACAAATCCAGGAATCTGATTTTTTGGTTGCAGTTCGGGAACTTAATTCTCTCATCGGACTGAAGACGGTGAAAACGGAGATTGAAAGAATCATAAATCTGGCAAAAGTCGATGCAATCAGACGCAGACGCGGCCTTCAGACTGCAGATATGAGTTTTCATATGGTGTTCAGCGGCAATCCTGGAACCGGAAAAACCACAGTTGCAAGACTTCTGGGAAGATTATTCAAAGGCCTTGGACTGCTCTCCAAAGGGCATCTCGTCGAGGTTGATCGATCTTGCCTTTGCGCGGACTATGTCGGCCAAACAGCAACAAAGACAAAGAAGGTGATTCAGTCTGCGCTCGGCGGTGTGCTGTTTATTGACGAAGCATATTCCCTGAATACAAAAAATGGCTCAGGCTCTCAGGACTACGGCAAGGAGGCAGTGAGTACGCTGCTGAAGGAGATGGAAGATCACCGTGATGATTTGATAGTCATTGTTGCCGGCTATACGGACCTCATGGATGATTTCATCTCAATGAATCCGGGGCTGGAGTCAAGATTCAGATTCAAGATATGGTTTGAAGATTATACTTCAGAAGAAATGGCAATGATCTTCTGGTCTTTCTGCAAACGCAACGGTTTCGGAATCACAAAGGAAGCATATGCGAGGATTCAGAGATTGTTTGTTTCCCACACCTCAGGAAAGGAACAGCCGTTTTCCAATGCCAGATTGGCAAGAAATCTATTTGAAGATGCTGTAATAAATCAGGCACAGCGGCTATCCAAGGTTGATAATCCGAAAGATCAGGAACTCTGCATTCTTTTGCAGGAAGACATAAGTGCGTAAAAAAAAATCATCAGAAGCGTGCCATAAAAGCGAACGCAGTACCTCTATCCTGTGTCTGTCACGGAGGATGGCATATGACAGACATTGAATCAGAGAAGAAACAGCAGCTTCTGAATTGGTACAAAGACCTCAAAACACTTGTCTCGACAAAAAAGAGGATATTGCTTCCGGATGATGGAGTTGAATACAAGGCCGGTGATTTGCTGAATCTTGACGGCTTCTATCCCGGCTATTTCAGTTCAAACCCCAAGGTTCTTTTCTTTGACAAGGAGTCCAGGGATGTTGCTGGGCAAGACAGGATGGAAACAGACCTTGAATATCTCAAATCCAATGACATTAACGGGATGTGGTATCCCAAATGGCAGAAGATCTTCTACATCATTTACGGTATAGGAAAGAAAGGTACAATGCCTTTCAAGGATATTCCGGTAGCAGACGAAATCAAGAACAAGTGTTTCAAAGAGAACTGCTTTCCGTTCGCATTCATCAATATCAGCAAGTACTCGAATGACAGCATAAGGCTAAAATCGGATGCAATTCTGATAAACAGATTTCTGGAAGATGCGGAACTCGACAAGAGGAACATCCTAATGGAGCAAATCTCCATTCTAGATCCGGATGTGATAATCACCTACAACTTCTGGGATGATTCTGGCATTGAGTCCGATAAGAGAGCTCTGATTCTTCCGAAAAACTGCTTCAGCAAAAGAATCAAGGAACTGTCATCTGATGGAATCTCAGATGTTTATGACTTCAAATACAATGGCAAATCCATACGTTTCATTGCTCTCAAACGGCTGACAACGCTCCGCTTCGGCGATGATATGGGATGTGAGCTGGATCAGAAGTATTTTTATGATCCAGTGATGAAAGCACTTTTCAGCGAGGCCAAGATTAATGCCTGACATTATTAACACTGAAAACATAAGGAGCTTCCTGGCTGAGCTTTCATATCCATTGTTTTTTCTGGATTTCGAGACCATTTATCCTGCTGAACCACTATTTGACGGTGTGCGGCCTTATCAGCAAATACCATTCATGTATTCACTGCATTGGATAGAGAAGGAGGGCGGGGATCTGCACCATACTGTATTCTTCTCCTATCCTGGACGTGATCCGAGGAGATTCATAGCGGAAGAACTGTGCACTGATATCCCAAAAGGGGTCTGCACCGTTGCCTACAACATGTGTTTTGAGAAGGCAAGGGTTAGGGAGCTTTCGGAATTGTATCCAGACCTTGCAGATCATCTGATGGATATCCATGACAACATGAAGGATCTCATGGTGCCGTTCCGAAGGAAATGGTATTACACCGATGCCATGGAGGGATCATATTCCCTGAAAGCCGTTCTACCGGCGCTTTATCCCGATGACCCTGAACTTGATTACTCTCTGCTTGATGGAATCCACAACGGCTACGAGGCTTCTGAAACCTATCTTGCCATGTGGCAGAACCCTGATGACAGGACCCCGGAGAGATGTCGGCAGCTTAGTGAATACTGTGGGCTGGACACATATGCGCTGGTCAAGCTGTGGGAGAAGTTGAGAAATGTTTCTTCGACTAACGAAATCGATGATAGAATGAACACGGAGGAGAAAAATGAGGTATAGAATTCACAATATGATTTGTAGGATATGCGGTTCTAATGATATCATCCTTGATTTAGCTACTTATAATTGTATGAATTGTGGAAATAGATGGTTTGTAGACGGATATGAACCAACAGAACTTGAGTATCTTGAGATGGAAAACGAGATACGAATGAACAGTGAAAAAAGAAGATTTGAACATCGAGTCAGGCGTCAGGATGTGATGATGGCGTTCAGCCCATCTGAAAGGTTTTCAAAGAATCTTGAAAGTGATTTGGGAACAGGGGTCCCTTTGGGAAGATATAGATATGAATTGGGTTCCCTTCTTTTGGAAGGAGCAAGTTTTCATGAGGTTAAGGACGTCTCGATTCCAGCAGGATGCTCAAAAGCTGATTTTGACGCCTATATCAGAGATTATCTAAGCAGCAGAGACGAGCTACCGTTTTCTCCAAGTCTTGATGATTGGTGTAAATATCTTCATGCATCGGAAAAAGAATTGAACGGAATCTATGAATCAGAACCTCATGTAAATATCTCTTATTTCCTGAATCCGGATATGATTATCCATGATGTGTTTTCCATTGTATTCTCCGGGAGAATCAAAGCAGCAGTAGACCAACTGGACGAAGGCCATTTAGATATGCTATATGAGAATACTGCTCCTGAATTCTGTTTTGAAGACTATTATGACGGTAATTCATATGCTGAATTCTTTGTTAATCAATTCCTCAACGAAGAAAAAAACGTGATTGATCGTTTCTTTGTTGCAGGAAAAGAAAAAGGGCAAGAATTCTATAACAAGGCAATTGAGGAGCATCTGTCTATTATCGATACCATGATGCTGTTTGTGGATTATGCATTTGAGGGGTATAATGGATACTAAGTAAATCTAGGGAATGCTTTCTTCTGGTTGCTATAGCCTTTTTGACGGAACACATTCTCTTATCAGGGTTAAAGGATTTGATACAGTAAATCCGATTATTTTTAATTTTGCATACTCCTGTGATCTAAATAATCCTCAATTCTATTCCCCCTGATCAAACACAAAGAGTACATGATTCTATTAAGCATGGGATAATGGAAAGAGTAAGACTCATTTCCCCTTGTTGTTTATTACAGTTTCATATTCCGTTTCTTAATAGCGAAAGCATTGCTGAGCAATCTGGTTATTTTTTTGTTAGAACAAATTATATTTATTATGATAAATACCTGTTTTAGAATCTCGGAATAAGCATTTATTGATAATTGACTAGTGTTATTATTCTAGTGTTTTGCCTCTATTGCATCTTTGAAGGATATAACTGTTTCGCGAAGTAGTTGTTTTATTCCATCTTGGTCAAAGATTTTATCTGAGGAGAAAGTGTAGAATGATCCTTCTTGTGCAGGTTTCTGGAAAAACCACTTGTTCCCTATAAGCTGCCTAATGTGGTCGCATGCTTCATTTACATTAACATCAGTATTTCTGATATGGAGTACAAGTTCTATTGAGTCTGACGAGAACCAAATATCAACCACATAGTTAATATCACCAAGTATTATGCTATCAATAAAAACACAGGTTCGTGTGTATCGTCCAACTTTCCATGTTTTTGGCATAATACCATCAGATCGTAATCCTTGAAGATATTCATAGTAGTAATCTCGCATAGTGTTTGGTAAGTCATTAAATAATTGAACGAGTCTTTTCATCTTGTCTGAATTATTGTCTTGATTTAATAACGTCATGTATTCTTCAAAGTCGCTATTGCTCATTATATTTTCCCCATTAATAATATTTTTAAATAGTGTTTTTAATTCCATAGAAAAAGCTGTGAGTCTGATGTCATTAGACTCCTTAATGACTTCATTTATTATTTTATCTGTGAAACTGTTTGGCCCTGTTAAGGTCGTAACCAACAGTAAAGCCTTTATTTCATCTATATCCTCATTCTTCCAGCCGGTATAAGAAGGTTCTTTGAGGGTTTTCTTGTTTAAATAGACAACTGCATCAACGGAAACATTGTTTTTTATGAGATCCATGTAGTATCTATAAACCTGT
Source organism: uncultured Spirochaetales bacterium (assembly GCA_902781545.1). Classification (GTDB taxonomy): domain Bacteria; phylum Spirochaetota; class Spirochaetia; order Sphaerochaetales; family Sphaerochaetaceae; genus UBA9732. The sequence goes on from CACZJR010000007.1 coordinate 35,772, forward strand.
TGGTCCATATCTTCTGCATCATTTGATTTGTTCTCAATGAAAATTGCACGTTTATGATCTTGGGAGTAAATAGTAATGTCTCTTCTTCCTTCTTCCCTAATAGGAGTACTGTATTCATATTCAGAATATACAATCTCTTCTGTTTCGTTCTTCGCTTTCAGCTGTTCATTTAACCATGAGATTAAGCATTTCTTGGGGAGATCATAGGATAAGTAATATGCAATGACATCACTGTGAAAGTTTTCTCTATAATACAAATCAGATATGGAATTAAAGATACATTTTTCTGGTTTGTTTTTTCCATAAGAGATTAGTTTATTACTAAGGCAGTTAAACAGATTGATTAAGTCTTTCATAATGGGTGCTTCCACATGTTTAATCATATTATGATTTGAAGGAAATGATACTATTAGTTTTCATTTTTGCCCTTATATTGGCAATTAATCTTTATGAGTTCTCTTTTTATTTCATCAACAAGAACTATCGGCTCAAGGCATTTGGCCTGACATCCCAAGCTTAGAATCCACTTCTTGCAGGCGTAGCGGTTACGGGTCTGTACGGTCATGATAATGGAGCCATCCTCATTCTCTGTGATATGGGCATTCTTGGAACGAGCAGACTCTTTCTCAAAGATTGCCTGATCCGGGTCAATCCATACCTTGACCGTTATGGGCTCGTCATCAGTGACTATACCGAAGGGATCGATAATCTGGGAGAGGTCTTTGAATTCGTCCGGTGTGACTGCATCTTCAAAGATTTCTATGTTCCTGATTCGTGAGAAGGCATGGACCATTGTGTGATTGAAGTAGGGATTATAGGAGAGGAGGTAGAGGATATCATTTTGGGAGAAAATGCCTATTGGATTGATTGTGTATTTCTTGGGCTCTTCTGACCACGGGGCTTTGTATGTTATCCACACGGATTTGCTCTGATCTATGGCTTTTAGAATATCGGGAACGAATTGCTGCCCTTCGCCACCAAGCTGCATGTCCGGGCTGTAGCTGACCATCGGAATTATTCCCTTAGATGCAAAACGGCTTAGAGAAAGGTGCTCCTTTAGTCTGTTTATCATGTCACCGTAAAGACCTGTAGATTCAGCCATATCCATGAGGATGGTCAGGATTGTACGATCTTCGTTGGTGAGTGAGCTTATTTGGTACAACTCCTTTTCCGCACGTTTAAGACTGTCGCTAGTGAGTCTGTATTTCAATGGACTGTTGTCGGCATTGCGTTCTTCTTCGTTGCTTTCAAGGCATGGAAGATAATATGTCAATGATTTATATAGTCGGCAGGCCTGTGTCTTTCCGATATCCAATGCTTTCTGCATCTGATTTCTGCTTATCCAGACATCCGGATGGTATATGAAGTAGCTTACTGCCTGTTGTAGAAGCTTCTCTGAAACGCCTTCCTTCGAATCATCTCTTTTCTTTTCGCTCATTGTCTTGTCTCCCTTGACTATATTCAGTTTACCATAAGATACAGGACAAGCGTTCGGAAATATGGTGCGCTTTTTCAATTATTGTCGGATTCGTTCCCTTGAATGATGCCTTCAATGTTTCTGCCGCCGTAGAATATGCGGATAATCGAAACAACAGAAGAATCGGAATCAACCGTATAAAATACAACGTACTTGCCGACAGGGACTTTATGCATTCTCATGGATGCCCAGGGTTCCCATTCAACAATGGGATATCTTTCAGGCATCTCCTCGAGAGAACGTATTTCATTTCTGATTCTGGTTGTGACGTTCTGTGCCGCCTGCGGGGCTTTCAGCTCAAAAAGGATGTATGAGGCGATGCTTCTGAGATCGTTTTTTGCTTCCGGGGAGTAGATTACATTGAAGCGTGAGATCACAAGCCGAATTCCTCCGCCATGATGGAATCAACTTCATCTGCTGAGAAACTACCCGTCTTCAGAGATGCAACTCCTTTCGTAAGTTCTGCATCAAGCTGCTCTTTTGTCATTCCTCCGATGGCCACAGGCTTTGACGCAGGAACCTTCAGGTCAAAAGGCATGCCGTTCTGCAGGACAATCTGGCTATAGAGCATCTGTATTGCACTGGATGGACTTATCCCAAGAAGAAGCAGGATTTTTTCTGCGTTATCCTTCAATTCTGTATCGATGCGGGCGTAAAGTACTGATGTGTTTGCCATTCTGATTCCTTCCTTTCTTTCAATGATACAGTCATATTATTGAAATTGCAAGCATTTGCATGCAATTGCAAATTGTCAGTTTTGTTTTTTAGGAGTCAGACAATCGGATCCCCGCAGAATTCTTTTCTTCGGCAGTTCTTGCAGAAAGATCCCATCCAGACAGTATCGAACTGATCGATTGCTGCATTCACAAGTTCTTTGTCTGTTGTCAGTATACCAGCCTCGAAGTTGCGGGTGTTTTCTCCCTTCATGCCCAGACCGGCACCTGTGAGGTTTGCAGAACCTATATAGGCCGTCTTGAGATCGAAGATGATTATCTTGAAATGCACTCTGGGGCAGAGGACGCGCTCCATTCCTTTGATGAGGGCAGGGTATTTGTCAAAGTCCTCCCTGAACGCCGGTCCGGGTTCCTTTGCATGAATGAGCCTTATCTCAACTCCGTTCTTTACGAGGTCTGAAAGAACCTTCAATAGCGGTTTCATTCCTCGGATATCACGGACATAGAGGTTCTTGATATCTGCGGTTCCTATCCAGAGCACCCTCTTTACGTTCTTAATCCGCTCTATAACTTTTTCGTAGTGATCTTCGTTTGATATGAACTGTGTTGCAGGGGCAGGTCCGATCATCCGTATTTCATCCTCTCTTTTCGATTCTATCAGCAAAAAAGTGCAGACAAAAATAAAAAAAACAGCAAAGCGTTCCTTATAAGTGAACGCTGTGAGCATAATCTGCACGTGTTCGTAAGTCATTTCCTTTACACGGGAGGATGCGGTATGGAGGAACTGCTGAGAGACATCATCATGAGAATACGGTCAAAGGTGTTCAGGGACTATTATCTTGAGCATCTCCCTGAATGGAATCTCTGGCAGATTACGGATGTGATCCTGAGTCAGGTCAGTTCCCGGTATGCCGCATCCTCTTTCTTCAAGAGACTTGTCGGGTATCTCCCAAATCCGGACGAAAGGGCGGTGAGTCGTATGCTTTCAGAGGACCTTAGGAGATATGATGATATACGTCCAGGCACTGAAGCATTTGTTAAGAATACGTTTCCATGCCTCAAATGGAATCGCTATTTCTCCCGTTCATATTTAGGACAACCGAAGTTATTCACTGAGTTCGAGGTGGTGAAGTATTGGATTCCATGGAGATATGGAAATGGATATCAGATAGGTTTTCTCGCTAGCTCTGGATATGAATGGGATACCGAGTCTGAGACTCTTTATGAAATCTACAATCTTAGGAGGATGGATTTGCCGAGCGAGAATATAACTTGGGTGTACAAGGCTGATTTGGTCAAGCCTTTCTTTGTCGACAAATACAACATCAGGTGTCTCGATTCCAAATGCGCTCGAAACCTCAGGATAATCAGGGAGAGAATAGCGGAAGCAGGGAAGTGGCCGATATATTGAACTGTTCCCTTTGTGTTCCGAGAAAACGGGTGTAGAATCAGAACTACAAAAGGTGGAAACAAGCTATGGCAAATTGCAAAGAGTGCAGGTTCTATGAGAAAAGCAAGTGTCTGGAGCGGAATTTCAGGACAGAGCCGTACAGTTCGACATGCTCATACTTCTCTGCTTACAGTACCAGAAACGATTCTGACTTCAGGCAATGCAAGGACTGCCGGTTCTATTCGGGCGGAAGGTGCAGCGAGCGTGATTGCAGTACATATCCGACATCAAGCAAGTGTGGTTTCGGATCAATCTGCAGATAAATCACATCAGAATTATCTCTCTCATTTTCAAAAAGACAGAAAAGGATCTTAAGTGTTCGCTGATTACGAACGCTCTCTCTTTATCCTGAAGATACTTCAGGAGGCTTTTTATGGCAAACTATTGTAAGGGATGCAGATTCTTTAATGATGAAGGCAGATGTGAGGCAAGGAATTTCCAGCCAAGCGCGCAATCTACTGCATGCTACTCATATGCCGCATACAGTTCCAGGAATCCGGGTGACTTGAAATACTGCAAGGATTGCAGATTCTATACTGGTTCAAGATGTAGTTTACGCAAGTTCTCCCCAACACCCGAAACAAGCAAATGCTATGACGGTTCAATATGCAGATAAACCATTATGATTTTTGCATCAGCAAGACGATTGTTGAGACTCTCAACTGTTTCGGCATAAAGTCGGAAATCATAAGCTGCACAAATGGTATGTTGTATACCCTGTATGAGATAAAGGTTTCTCCCGGGACAAGGGCTTTGTCGGTACTCTGTCATGAGGAGGATTTGGCAGTAGCATTATATGAAGAAAAAGTCCGTATTATTGCTCCGATTCCAGGAAAAAGAACAATAGGAGTGGAAGTTCCGAACATAATCGGATGCAGTGTCAATTTTTGTTCCTTCGTCCCGGAACTTGAAAAGAGTTCCGGAGCGATTCCGATTGTGCTCGGAATGGATGTGTATGGAAACAGATACGTCACGGATCTTGCGGGATGCCCTCATCTTCTTATTGCCGGAAATCCGAGAACAGGCAAGACAACTTTCATCAACTCTCTTATTCACTCAATTCTGCTGACAAGAACACCAGCTGATGTGAAACTCGCCCTGATAGATACAAAGGACACATTGTATGCGGAAAGGATGGAAATCCCCAATCTGCTGTTCCCGATAATAACTGAGCCGAAAGCAGCACTGGACTTCTTTGACTATCTGTTCGAGGAGAAGGAGCGGCGATTGGAATTACTCAAGGCAAAAGGTGTCCGAAACATATCCGAGTATAACGGATGTATATCGGAGGAGGATCCTTCAAATCAGAGAATTCCATATCTTGTGGTTATTGTTGACGAGTATTCGGATCTGATGCTTGAGGATGGAAAATGGTTTGAGTCGATGATAGGGCAGATTGCACCCAAGGGTGAGACTGTTGGTATTCACCTTGTAATGTCTACGAACAGGTGTACATCTGATGTCATAACCGGGGTAATCAAAACTCAATTTCCTTCACAGCTTGCATTCGCGGTTTTAAGTGGTTTGAACAGCAGGATTGTGATTGATCAGCTTGGAGCCGAGCGATTGCTTGATCATATCGGGGATTTCCTATATTGCGCAAAAGGATCCCGGACTCCCCTCAGACTCCAGGGAACTGACATTATCAATGGAGACAATCCGTTCTTGTATAAATGAAGCAAAATACGTTTAGAATCTACAAGCCTGAAGCAATTTAAACCAATGATTTAAACCAATGGATTCTTTTTTATTTGGTTTTTCTTATGGAGTGACATACAATTTCGTTAAAGAAGGGATCATATGGATAGTAAATTGTTAAAACTCCTTACTCACTATAACCTTGATGCATACTATGGAAAGCTGGTCATACTTGGAATTGATACGTTGGAAGGTTTTTCGACTATTTCAGATGAATCCATATTGTCTCTTGGCATAGAAAGGGATTCAAATGATTTCATTCAAATCAAGAAGCTTTCAGATCTAGTTCGCTCCACACTAGAGAAAATGGAGAAACAAAAGGAAGAGATTCAGAGTAATAATACAAAAGCAGGTAAAACATCAATACTCAAATCAATGAGGGTTTTCTTTGTTGTGGTGGCACTGATGATTGCGGTATCTGTAGGAATTACTCTTTTTCAAAATGGAAATCAGCCAAAGAGTTCATCCACATTATCCTGGAGAGAAATGGACAACAGCAGGGATGCGTATGAAATCACCGTCGATATGCTGTATGAATCTCAAGGATCATCAATAAAAATGTGTGGCTATTCAAACGCATCAGTCTCTAAAGATGGGACACGATATACGGTGAAAGGTTATTTTGATACCAAATCGGTATACTCTAACAACATGGTGCGGATGGATTACACTATTGTAGTCGAGCAAACGTCTGCAACAACATTTGTACAGAAGAGTGCTTCTGTATCTAATGCCAGGTTCATATAACTCAAGTATTCAAGTGTCTTTTGCAAAAATGTACCGAATGATATGTAGTAATAGTCATGGAGTAGTCGGATGCCAGTAGTCTCTAAATCCCGGTTTGACTACTTTTCGACTACTTTTGACGGTAGAGATACGTGACGATTCGTGGACTTTACGGTAGTAAATGGCATAGCTACGGCATAAATGCCCTCTATTCAAACGATTATTAATCGTTGTAGAATAAGGAATAGCAAATAGCGGGAGTAGTAATGACAAAGGTTTTGTTTGTATGCCACGGCAACATCTGCAGGAGCCCCATGGCGCAGTACATATTCACCAAGCTCGCAGAGGAGGCGGGGGTAGCTGACCGGTTTGAGGTGGACAGCGCGGCCACCAGCCGAGAGGAGATCGGCAATCCCGTATATCCGCCTGCAAGGCGCATCTTGGCAGCTCACGGGATAAAGAGGATGGACCACAGGGCCCGCCAGATGACCATGGATGACTACAGGTTTTTTGATCATATCATTGTGATGGATGCAGAGAACCTATGGAATGCCAGGCGCATGACAGGCGGAGATCCTGAGGGCAAGATAGAGATGCTTCTGGACCGCCAGGTCGCCGATCCCTGGTTCACAGATGACTTCCAGACCGCCTATGACGATATCCTTGAAGGCTGCAGGGATTTACTGGAGAGCTATCTGTGATAGAATTAAGCCCATGAGAGAACTGTTTGAAAACACATGGGCACTTGAGGACATGGGTGTGCGAATCTTCCTCCTTGCGGGCAGGGAGCGTGCACTGGTCATAGATACAGGAATGTCAGGCCTTGATATCCCTTCAGAGGTCAGAAAGCACACAAGCCTTCCGTTTGAGCTTCTGAACACACATGCGGACAGGGACCATATAGGCGGAAATTCTGCGTTTTCCGAATTCTACATGCATCCGTCCGAGTTCGCGTTCTACAGGAATGCTCAGAAGGGAGAAGGGAAGATGATTCCCGTTTTTGACGGGGATGTCATTGATCTGGGAGGCCGCCTCCTGCAAATCATCCACCTTCCCGGCCATACTCCGGGGAGCATCACTGTCCTGGACATCGGATCCAGGTGCCTGATAGGAGGAGATCCCATCCAGGAGGACGGGCACATATACATGTTCGGGGCCCACCGTGACATGGATGCCTACATCGCCAGTCTTGAACGGCTTGATAAACGCAAGGACTTTGATTATGTATATCCTTCCCACGCAAAGGAAAAGGTCGGAAGGGAAGTCATTCCTGCCCTGATTGAGGGTGCAAGAAGGATCCTTCGCGGTGAGATCAAGGGCTCAGAGGAGGACCGTCACGGGAAGACAGTCCTCTCCTGTGATGCCGGCGTCTCAAGGTTCCTTGTCGAGCTGCCAACATCAGTGGGTGATAGATCATGAAACGCCTCTGTCTGATTCTTGTCTTCTCTCTTTTTTTGTGTGCATCAATGACTGCCGCCTTCAGGCCTGTGGCGGATCTCAGCCCGTACTTCACCTTTGACAACACTCCCTCCGGAATCGCGGAAGGTTCCCTGGACTGGAGGAAAGCCTCCGGGCTCCAGAATGAGTCATGGTGGGAGACCAGACAGGACTACTGGCTGGATGCGTTCTCCAGGGCATCGTTTTTGAATCTGGGCTTCATTGTGGATACCGATGCGGTGGACATGGTGGTGCTTGTGGATGTGATCCAGGATGTCTTTGTGAGCATCAGGGACCGCGGGAGCCTGTATACGAATATCCCGTTCGTGAACGGCGGGAACCTTGACCTGACATTCCCCAGGGTCGGTTATGTGGATTACACCTCCTTGTCCGGGGACATCTATCTGTCCTTGGGCAGGAGGAAGATCAAGTGGGGGCCGGGTACGTACGGCATGGCCATATCGGATTCCCAGCCGTATCTGGACAACCTTTATGCGCGATTCGGGACGGATATCTCTGATTCCTGGAGGTTCGGCTATGATTTCACGGCGCTGGCCTTCAAGCATTTTTTGGACATCGGGGTGGAGGCGAACGGGGCTCCTCAGACCACTTTCGCGCACAGGTTCTCGTTTGAGAACAGTGTCTTCAGGGCATCGTTTGCGGAGATGAACAACATCTACGGCAAGGTGCCGTCGCTTCTGGACTGCACACCTATCGCGTTGTGGCACAACAACTTCCAGGATGACTGCTCCAATGTGATGATTGACCTCTCCCTGGAAGGAAGGATCGGACCGGTGAGGCTTTTCGGTAGCTTCGCCATGGATGACCTCAAGCTCGCCGATGAGCCGAACACCAATCCGTCGGCTATAGGAGCCAGTGCGGGCGTTGAGTGGAATGTGATCTCAGGTGAGGCTTTCGAGGGCAGGGATTTCTCAAATGACGCATATGCGATCAAGGACCGGACATTCCATGTGCCGGGCGGCCTGAATGTGTCATATGAGTTCTACTACTGCAGCACATACATGTACAACAGGGCCGTGGACGCAGGTAAGTTCACATCGGATTTCCAGGTCAACTCCAACGCAGGTCCAAAGAAGTTCTATGATGACAACGCGTTCTTTCTGGGCTTCAGGTTCGGGCCGGGCTCTGTCGTGCATCTGCTGAAGGCAAGCTATGAGACAGAGAAGCTCCGCTCTGATCTGAGCGTGCAGCTCCTGCGCCGCGGCTCTTATTACATCGACAGTCCGTATGACGATGAGGCAAAGGCAGAATTTGATCCTTTCGGTCTGCCGGGAACTGTCACAGATGTGCTTTGCGTGAGCTCTTCAGTCAGGTATTATCTTCAGCCGGGGCTTGGACTTGACGCGTCATTCTCCTTCAGCTATGACATGACGCATTCGGCTTCTGCCGTTAAGGCGTATGCCGGAGTGTGCATGGCCCTGTGTGATGTGGACTGGAGGAATCTTTTCTGAGTTGGAGGTCGGACATGGTTGAATCTTTGATAAGAAAGCTTACTGAGGGAAACAGGCAGTTCATGGATAGCGGAAGCATCGGGCTCAGGCTCAGAACCGCAAAGGAAGGCCAGCATCCGTATGCCGTTGTCGTCTGCTGCTCGGATTCCAGGGTAATCCCTGAGCAGATATTCTCCGCGTCAATCGGGGACCTGTTTGTGATCAGGGTCGCCGGAAATGTCCTGGACAGGCATCAGCTGGGCAGCATCCATTACGCTGCCGACCATCTCGGATGCAGGCTGATCATCATGCTGGGTCACACCGGATGCGGTGCCATTGCGGCCGCTTTGGACGGCCATGTGGAAGGCTATGTCTCTTACATCACGGACGATATTCTGAAGGCCATTGGAGATGTCAGAGATCCGGATGAGGCCTGCACTCTGAATGTCCTGCATGGCGTTTCCCTCATCAGTGAGACCGTCGCATCTCCGGCCGTGGAGGTCAGAGGCGCGGTATATGACATAGTAAGCGGAAAGGTGACATGGCTTTGAGCTAGACATGCTTTTGCGTTTGTGAGAATATAAGCCTGTCGATTTTAATAATTGTTTACCTTTGGAGGTGCATAAATGATGAAGCTTGTGTTGGTCAGACACGGTGAGAGTGAGTGGAACAAGTTGAACCTGTTCACAGGTTGGACTGATGTCGATCTTAGTGAGAAGGGCCATGAGGAAGCCGCAGCAGCGGGAAGGCTTCTCAAGGCTGAGGGATATGACTTTGATGTCTGCTACACATCATATCTGAAGAGGGCCATCCATACCCTCAATCACATCCTCGACGAGATGGACAGGGTCTGGCTGCCTGTCACAAAGACATGGAAGCTCAATGAGAGACATTACGGTGCTCTCCAGGGTCTGAACAAGTCAGAGACCGCTGAGAAGTACGGTGAGGAACAGGTCAAGATCTGGAGAAGATCATTCGACGTCAAGCCGCCAAAACTCGAGGAAACTGATGACAGGAATCCCGCCAACCAGGCAATCTATGCTTCTGTCAATCCCAAGGAGCTTCCGCTCACAGAGAGCCTTGAGACAACAATCGAGAGAGTTGTCCCGTACTTTGAGAATGTCATCAAGAAGGACATGAAGGCCGGAAAGCGTGTCATCATCGCCGCCCACGGAAACTCACTCAGAGCCCTTGTGAAGTACTTCGAAGACCTGAGCAAGGATGAGATCCTTGGCGTCAACATCCCGACCGGAGTCCCATTGGTCTATGAGTTCGATGACAACTTCAAGGTCATCAGAAAGTACTATCTGGGCGACCAGGAGGCTCTTGCAGCCAAGATGGCAGCAGTTGCCAATCAGGGAAAGGCAAAGTGACTTTTCGCTGATTACAGCGTCTTTTATGAAATTTCAGCCATCGGAGTCTGCTCCGGTGGCTTTTTTGTCGTTTGTGGGATATTCTTTCACTGTGCGTTTTTGCAAGGGGTTGGAAATGATTTATAAGAGCTTCAAGGACATAAAGCTTTCACGCCTTGGAATGGGCAACATGCGTCTTCCCTCACTTGGAGAGGACAAGTGGAACTCTCCGATTGATTATGCGGAGTCCGCGAGGATGATCGATGAGGCGATGAAGGGCGGAGTCAATTATTACGATACCGCTTATGTCTATCAGAACGGTGATTCCGAGCGTTGTGTCGGAGAGGCGATGAAGCGCTATCCGCGTGACAGCTTCTATCTGGCCACCAAGTTCAACTACAGGGCAAATCCGGACTATAAGGCCGTCTTCGCCGAGCAGCTTGAGAGGCTCCAGACAGATCACATTGATTTCTACCTCCTGCACTGCATGACAGAGCGCAACATAGACAACTACCTGAACTGCGGATGCATCGAGTTCTTCGAGCAGATGAAGAAAGAGGGCAAGATCACCTATTTCGGATTCTCATCCCATGCCCAGCCTGATACCCTCAGGCGCTTCGCGGATGCGCACAAGTGGGATTTCGCCCAGATACAGATGAATTACCTTGACTGGGAGTTCAGCACCACCGAGGAGGAATACAATATTCTCACGGAGCGCAACATCCCAGTGATTGTCATGGAGTCCGTCCGTGGCGGGCGCCTGTCCAGCCTCACACCTGAGCTCGATGCCAGACTTCAGGAGAAGCAGCCTGGCTGGTCCGTATCCTCATGGGCGTTCAGATGGCTCATGACACACGACAACGTCCTTGTAATGCTCAGCGGAATGTCAACCATGGACCAGGTGAAGGACAACCTCAGGACATTCGATAAGGACAATGCACTGACTCCTGAGCTCTCATCTTTCCTGATAGACATCGCCCACGAGTTCAAGAAAGGCTTCACAGTTCCTTGCACCGCATGCAGATACTGCACGCCTCACTGTCCTATGAAGCTTGACATCCCGTCACTTCTGAAGGTCTACAATGACTACAAGTACGACAGGCGCTGGGAGAACAACCTCAAGGACATGGAGGCTGACAAGCTGCCGTCCAACTGCATAGGCTGCGGTTCCTGCATGGAGCAGTGCCCCCAGAACATCGAGATTCCCACGTACATGGCAAAGCTTTCCAAACTGCATGAGACAGGAAAAGAGGAATAGGAGTTATCAGAACAGATGGAACTTAAGGGAAAAGTCATAGATTTTCTTGGTGACAGCCTCACTGAGGGCCGTGGAGTGACTGATGAGAATAACCGCTACGACAAGTACATCGAGCGTGAATGCGGTCTGAAGAAGGCCAACAACTACGGGATCGGCGGAACAAGGATCGCGTTCCAGGGCAGACCCAGCGTCAAAGCCAAGCATGACCTGGATTTCTGCGGACGCTGCTATCTGATGGACCCTGAGGCTGACATAATCGTGGTTTTCGGCGGGACAAATGACTACGGTCACGGCGATGCTCCGTTCGGTAAGATCGGAGATAAGGAGAGAACCACATTCTGCGGTGCCGTGGACTATCTCATCAACAAGATCAGGGAGCTCTATCCGTCTGCAAAACTTGTCATGGTCGCACCAGGCCACAGGTTCGACGATGCCACAATGCCGCCGATTGACAAGCTTGAGAGACTCGGCATTGTCGGTGAGCCTCTTGAGGCTTATGTGAACGCAATAGTCGAGATAGCCTCAAGATATGATGTCCCGGTGCTGAATCTGTACACCGATCTTCCGATTGACCCGAAGAAGCCTGAGGACCGTGAGAAGTACACCATTGACGGTCTTCATTACAACGATGCAGGATACATCGAGGTTGCCAAAAAGATCATAGCTTTCCTGGAGAATCTGTAGAGTTATTGCATATCAATGCATCAAGGTGGTATAAATATAGAAAAACAGCCATCTTGGAGGCAGATATGGGACTTGGTGTAGCATATAAGATTCTTTCATCTCATATAGCGGGCGGAAAGCTGGAGGCAGGATCAAGCATTGACCTGCGCATTGACCAGACACTCACGCAGGATGCTACAGGAACCATGGCTTATCTTCAGTTCGAGTCTCTCGGACTTGATCATATCCGTAACGAGCTTGCCGTAAGCTATGTCGACCATAACACAGTTCAGGTCGGTTTTGAGAATGCCGACGATCATCTCTATCTGCAGAGCATTGCTGCATCCAAGGGAATTGTCTTCTCTCGCCCGGGAAACGGAATATGCCATCAAGTGCATCTGGAGCGCTTCGGGGTCCCTGGCAAGACTCTGATCGGTTCTGACTCACATACTCCCACAGGCGGCGGGATTGGAATGGTGGCAATTGGAGCCGGAGGCCTTGATGTGGCACTTGCCATGGCAGGGGTCCCGTTCTCAATTATCTGTCCGCGTGTCATAGAGATAAGGCTTACAGGAAAGCTCCGTCCTTTCTGTACTGCAAAGGATGTGATTCTGACTGTTCTTGAGCATTTCGGAGTCAAGGGAAACGTCAATACTGTATTTGAGTACACAGGTCCGGGCGTTGCCACACTCTCTGTTCCTGAGCGGGCCACAATCTGCAACATGGGGGCCGAGTGCGGTGTGACTACATCCGTATTCCCGTCTGATGAGGTAACAAAGGCATTCCTGAAGGCGCAGGGCAGGGAGAAGGATTATTCTCCTGTCACAGCAGATGCGGATGCCTCCTATGACGGCTTGTTCGAGATAGATCTCTGTTCAGTTGTCCCCATGGCAGCATGTCCGCATTCTCCTGGAAATGTCAGGAAGGTCAGTGAGATTTCAGGTCTGAAAGTCAGCCAGGTTGCAATAGGCTCATGCACGAACTCATCCTATGCTGATCTTTATAAGGTGGGTCAGATTCTTAAGGGTAGGACGGTTTCTCCTGACGTGTGCCTCGGTGTTGCTCCCGGATCCAGGGAGGTCCTTCAGATGATAACAGGGGACGGAACACTGTCTAACCTGATTGCAAGCGGGGCCAGGATCCTTGAGAGCGCATGTGGGTTCTGTATCGGAAACCATTTCTCACCCAACTCAAATGGTGTGAGCCTCAGGACAAACAACAGAAACTTCGAGGGCCGAAGCGGCACAAAGGATGCTCAGGTCTATCTGGTGAGCCCTGAGACAGCAGCCGTAAGTGCTGTATGTGGTGTGCTTACAGATCCGACCTCTTTGAATCTGCCAGAGATTACTGTTCCAGAGGTAAAAAGCTTCAAACAGGACGATAATCTGATTATATTTCCTAATTCGGATGGAAAAAGCGTTGAAATCAAGCGTGGCCCGAATATCGGGAATCCTCCTGAGTGTGTTCCTCTTACGGACAATATCTTTGCGGATGTGACCCTGAAGGTGGGCGATAAGATCACAACAGATCATATCATGCCTGCCGGCGCGAGACTGAAATACAGGTCCAACATTGAGAAGTACTCGACATTTGTATTTGAGCCTGTTGACCCGTCATTCAGTGAGAGAGCTGCCGCCAACAAGGCTGAGGGTGTAGCTAACATCATTGTTGCAGGCCAGAGTTACGGGCAGGGATCCTCCAGGGAGCATGCCGCTATCTGCCCCATGCATCTCGGTGTCAAGGCTGTCATGGCTCTCTCAATTGAGAGAATCCATCAGGCCAACCTCTGTAATTTCGGAATCCTTCCCCTCACATTCAAGGACCCTGCAGACTATGAGCACCTTGATCAGGGTGACAGGCTTGTGATTGAGAATGCTGTCAGTCAGGTCAAAGCCGGCGGTGACATTGAGGTCAAGGATCTGACGTCGGGCAAGCTCTTCAAGATGAAACTTGATGTCAGTGCGCTTCAGCGCAAGATGCTTCTTGCCGGCGGCAGGCTGAACCAGATAAAGGAGTCACTGTAAGATGGTTGATTTCACGAAAGTCGTTTACATAGAAGGAGATGGAGTAGGCTCTGAGATAACGCCCGTAATGCGTGCTGTGCTTGATGCCGCCATGGATAAGGCTTATGGAGGTTCAAAAGCTCTTGCATGGGAGGAGGCCTATGCAGGAGGCAAGGCCGAGATGCTCTTCGGGACGAATCTCCCTGAGGCAACACTGAAGAGGATCCGTCAGGTGGGCCTGGCCATCAAAGGGCCTCTGATGACTCCTGTCGGAAATGGTGCCAGAAGCATCAACGTCGCATTGCGTCAGAACCTTGACCTCTACGTGTGTCTGAGACCTGTCAAATACTTTGACGGAGTTCCTTCCCCAGTGCACCATCCTGAAAAGGTGGACATGGTTGTTTTCAGGGAGAACACAGAGGATATTTATGCAGGAATCGAGTGGGCCTCAGGTACTGAGGAAGTAGAGAAGGTGATAGGATTCCTGCAGTCCGAGATGGGTGTCTCAAAGATACGTTTCCCGGAGACAAGCGCCATAGGAGTAAAACCTGTGAGCAGGGAAGGCAGCCTGCGCCTGATAGGAGCTGCCATTGATTATGCGCTTTCAAATCACAGACGGAATGTGACACTTGTCCACAAGGGCAACATCATGAAGTTCACCGAAGGTGGTTTCCGCGCCTGGGGCTATGAGCTTGCCGCATCAAAATACGGTGCTGTTGTCCGCGACGGCAGGACCTTCATCCCGCGTGACGGGGAACCTGATCTTGAGATAAAGGACTGCATATGTGATGCGTTTTTGCAGAACATCCTGCTCAAGCCTGAGGAGTACGATGTTGTGGCTACGCTGAACCTCAACGGGGATTATGTGTCAGACGCCCTTGCCGCCCAGGTGGGAGGAATAGGGATATCTCCAGGCGCCAACATCAATTATGATACCGGATGCGCCATCTTTGAGGCCACTCACGGAATTGCCCCTGATATCGCAGGCAAGGATATTGTCAATCCTCTGTCCCTTGTCCTGTCCGGAGAGATGCTGCTGCGTCATGCCGGATTCCCGGAGGCTGCGGACATGGTCCTTCATTCTGTGGAGAAGTCAATCTCAGAAGGCAAAGTCACCCGTGATTTCCATGTCCTGATGCAGAAGGAAGGCCAGGC
>CACZJR010000008.1 GCA_902781545.1 uncultured Spirochaetales bacterium
TGTCTCGCCCCAATACTATTCCAGGCTCAGATCCACTGTGATCTGTCCGCCCTCACAGTAGCCGAACGGGGTGATGTATTTGAGGAAGGATGCGCTTTCCGTGATGTTGGAGATCAGGTTCATGAAATAGAGTATGAACGCCAGACCGAGTCCCACACCCAGGCTGCCCCTTCTCATGAAAGCCGAAAGGCCGAAGCAGACTCCGCTTAGCTCAAGCTGCATGAAGAAGAATGCCAGATGAAGCAGTGAGATGGCTTTCCAGGGAATGCTTTCCCCGATTACGGCAATGGATAGGACTGAGAGCAGGAAAATGATGATGTTCAGGGCTGTGACCTGAATCAGCACCGCAATAAGCTTCTCGGTGACTATTTTACTTCTGCTTATCGGGTGTGTCAGAAGGAACTCAGCCGTCCTGTCCTTCTCCTCCTTGCAGAGAATCGATACGGCACAGAGAGCAGAGAAAAAGGCCCCTCCGAGACCCAGTACATTCCCGCACTCTATGGCATAGTATCCGACAAGGGTTCCGAAGTTCAGCTTGTCCATGCCGAATGCGGCGGTGAAAGAGCCCATTGATGAGAACATGGTGCTTATGCTATCCATTTGGCCCTTCATCTCCGGATACAGGAAGATGCATACCACAAGCAGAAAGCCTATTGATGCAGTCCAGATGACAAACGCCTTTTTGCCGAGCCTGAGCTCATGTCTGACAATGGTCATACCGCACCTCCGTCTTTCTCATAGTAGTGGAGGAATATCTCCTCCAGATCAGGTTCGGAGATGCTGAGATCACTCACATTGCCCTTAGACAGTCTCTCGAGAAGTTTGTTCATGTCTCCGCTGAACAGAAAGGAAGTTGTCTGACCTGCAACGCTGAGGTCCTTTATCCCATCCAGACCGTCAAGGCTGGCATCCCCGATTACCGAGATGCGCTTTGCGTTGCTTCTGCCAAGGGCCTCAACACTGTCGCAGGCGATGATCTTTCCCTCGCGGATCACTGCGGCACGTGTGCAGTTGTGCTGGACCTCTGAGAGGATATGGCTCGAGAGGAAGATTGTGGCACCCTCATTGTTGCGCTCACGCACGATGTCGAAGAACTCCTTCTGCATCAGGGGATCCAGGCCGCCTGTAGGCTCATCCAGGATCAGAAGGGTGGGCTTGCTCTGGAACGCACAGACTATGGCCACTTTCTTGCGGTTTCCGAATGACAGCTCATCCACCTTGCGGGACACATCAAGGTTCAGGCGCTCGCAAAGGATGCCTGCCACCTTTGAGCAGTCCTTGCCACGGAGATCCGCTGACAGCTTTATGATGTCCTTGACCTTCATGCCGGAGTAGAACAAGGCTTCAGATGGAAGATAGCCTGTTTCACGCAGGATGGCTTCTTTCTCTGTTAAAATGTCCTTTCCCAGGACACTGGCTTTTCCTGAAGTAGGGGATATCAGCCCCAGGAGCGTCCTGATTGTCGTTGATTTCCCGGCTCCGTTGGGACCTATGAAACCGAAGCATTCGCCCATTTCTACCGACAGGTTCAGGCCTATGATTCCACGCGCCTTTCCGTAGTACTTGGTAAGGTTCTCTGTTCTTATCGCTTCCATTATTCTTCCCCGGGTACCTGACGGCACCATATTGATAATAACATAGGATCCTTCAGAGATATAAAAAAAGCATCACCGGAAAAACCGGCAATGCTTGTTTTCGGAGTGATAGGGATTCGAACCCTAGGTGAGGACGAGCCCCACACCAGATTTCGAGTCTGGCTCCTTCGACCACTCGGACATCGCTCCAACTTGGTGCATTATCACCTTATTTGCTTAGCATGTCAAACACTGAAAAGGAAAAGAATACATCTATTGACAAACAACTGAACTATCATTATGTTTTAAAAGCTATTGGATGGATGTCCGAGAGGTCGAAGGAGGCGGTCTTGAAAACCGTTGAGGTGCAAGCCTCCGGGGGTTCGAATCCCTCTCCATCCGTTCTTGTTTGCATTGCGGCTATGGGGTTCAGCAGGCTGGAATTGATCCGACCGTATCCCACAGCACAATGTGACAGGAAATAGAAGGAGCGATGGCCGAGCGGTCGAAGGCGCTTCCCTGCTAAGGAAGTATACTGGTAACGGTATCCGGGGTTCAAATCCCCGTCACTCCGAAACAAGCCATGTCAGATATCTGGCATGGTTGTTTTATGAGGTTGTAGCTCAGCTGGATAGAGCATCAGATTGCGGATCTGAGGGTCAGAAGTTCGAATCTTCCCAGCCTCGTTGAATAAAGCCTTGTGTGATAAGAAATTATCAGCAAGGCTTTTTCTTTTTTCCTCATGTTCTATCTCCTTCTGATGACTAGAGTTATTTTTGGCTAAAATAAGTCTTTATACTGTAGTATTTTATCATACTACCAGATGTGCGTCTACTGTTCACTGGTGTTCCCTAGTGTTCCCTGAATAAAAGGTACAATAAAAGGTACAATCGAATTCAGCCAAAAACACAATGTAAGTCACGTCAAAATATGAAGTTATTTGTATTCATTTTGAAACAGTCATGCCTATTATCTTGAAAGAATAAAAGAACTGTAACGGCAGATCAAATAACACTCAACAATTCAATTCACATGTGACATACTGTGTCTCAAATGGGTAAAAAGCCGTTTGCTCGTTTTGTGTCCTGTCAATTCATTGCCTGGCAGGGTACATTTCCAACCGATGGAGGGACAGCAGATGAACCAGCTGAAGATCGGAAAGTTTCTTAAACAGCTCAGAACAGAGAAGAACCTTACTCAGGAGCAGCTTGCAGAGTCATTGAATGTCTCCAGAAGGACCGTATCAAGATGGGAGACCGGTTTCAATCTTCCGGATCTTGATATCCTGGTCACCATGTCGGATTTCTATCAGGTGGACCTGAGGGAGCTGCTTGATGGGGAACGGAGGAACGAGAGAATGGATGAGGAGTTGAAGGACACAGTGATGAAGGTTGCTGAGTACAGCAACGATGAGAAGAGAAGGGCATCGAAGGTAGTTTTGGTGTTCTTTGTGCTGGGTATAGTGTCGCTATTTGCAAACGTGATTATGAGGATGGTGGAATTTAAGGAAACCTTCGCATATGGTTTTTTTGACGGGGCTACAATCGGAGTGGCAATCGGATCAATGGTGCTGGGCATCCTGTATGTCACGGGAGCGATGATGAAGGTCCAGGCTTTCAAGAGAAGGCTGTTAAGGGGTGGCAGATGAACGTCTTTATCATAATAGGTATAATCCTGGGCGCTTCAGTCATTGTGACGGACAGGTATATCCATCACCTTCCGAACTGGCTCGCCGTTGTCTTATACATGATTGCAGTTGCACTCATCATTGCGGGGATGATTGTCTCAAGGACCAGATAATCGAAAACACAAAAAGACAAAGAATCTCTTGACAAGTAAACTTGGCATGATTATATTGTGATTATGCCAAGAAAACTTGGCAAAGGAGTTTGAAATGACAAGAGAGGAGATCCTTGAGAGAAGCCAGAACGAGAACAAGGGACGGGATATAGTGGAGAATGAGTTCATCAAGAAGAATTTCGTTGTCTGCTGGATTGTGTCTCTGGTCGCGGCAAGCGTGGTCGCAGTGATTGAGGCCATTGTCCTTGAAAAGCAGAACAGCGGATTGTTCTTTGCCCTGATGAGCGGCCTGTTCTCATTCTTCCTGTTGAAATACATAAGGCTCAGGAAAAGACATGAGCTTTTCATCACTGTCATGTATGGGATTGCGGCTGTCTGCTTCCTGATTTCCTGGATAATCAGTCTTGTCAAAGGTTGAGGTGCATGATGGACGACACACTGGTACTGCGAAACAACCTCAAGGCAGTCAGGACGGAGAAAGGGCTTTCCCAGGGACAGCTTGCACAGATGGTGGGTGTCTCCAGGAACACCATCAGCTCCATTGAGACAGGACAGTTCAATCCCACCGCGAAGCTCGCGCTTGTCCTGTGCATTGCACTTGATGTGAAGTTCGAGGAGCTTTTCTACTTCTAGAGTCTTATTCAAAGCCGACACAGAATGCTCCTGTCAGGTAGAAACGGAGGGATGCACTTGCCCTCCGCCAATCTTTCTGATATATTCATTCTGTTATTTGGAGAGATGTCCGAGTGGTCGAAGGTGCACGATTGGAAGTCGTGTAAGGTCAAAAGCCTTCGGGGGTTCGAATCCCCCTCTCTCCGTTTGGGGACAGATTCTGCGCTGCTGGCGCCACCCAACCCCGCCAGGACCGGGAGGTAGCAACGGTAAGTGGTTAGCTGGAGAGCCGCAGGTGATTTGTCCCCTTTTATTTTGCCCAAAATCGGGAAAAGTTATATATAAATTATATTGTTTTGCTTAAAATCAAATAGATGATTTAAATAATCATCTTCTGATCAGGAGCACTGTAAGGTCATTGACGTTCGTGCCTGTTGCACCGGTCATGATCAGGCTGTTGCACTTCTGAAGGGCATGATAGGCATCGTTGTCCGCAAGCACGTCCTTGATACTGACTCCCTCCTGTTCCAGGACATATTTCGTGAAGTTGTCGCTGTAGCCGCCTGCTGCATCGGTCGGGCCGTCTGTTCCGTCTGAGCCCACGGAGAAGACACAGGTGTCGCGGCACTCGCTGATTCCGTCAGCGGCTGAGAGCGCAATCTCCTGGTTCCTTCCTCCAAGTCCGTGTCCGGTCAGATGCACAACAGTCTCTCCTCCGGCTATGAATGCCAGGGACTCTGCGGTATCCTGATGGTCGCGTGCGATTGATGCAAGGAAGGCACCGGCGTCTCGGGCCTCGCAGTCAAGGCTGGCTGTGAGGAAGACGGGCTGGTATCCCAGTTCCTTTGCAGTCTTCATAGCTGAGGCGCAGAGCTGTCTGACGCTTCCTGTGATGTATGTGGTGACATTGTCCAGTGTCTTGGGTGTCTCCTCAGAGAGAAGGGCCTTTGCCTTTGCGGAGAACTTGAGATTGTATCTCTTTGCAATCTCAGCGGCCTGCTCGCAGGTTGAGGAGTCAGGGTAGGCCGGTCCTGATGCTATCATGTCCAGCGGATCACCCAGAATGTCAGAGAGGACAATGGCGAACACATGCGCAGGTGCACAGAGCTGTGCGAACCTTCCGCCTTTGACTGCAGAGAGGCGCTTTCTGATTGTGTTCATCTCGACGATGTTGGCGCCGCACTTCAGAAGCTGTTTTGTCACATCCTGGCATTCAGCCTCATCAATGAGGGGTTTCTCAAACAGGGCTGAGCCTCCGCCAGAGAGGAGGAACAGGACGTTGTCCTCAGGCTCAAGGCCGGAGACACAGTCGATTGCCCTCTGCGTTGCCTTATAGCTGTTGGCGTCAGAGACGGGGTGGCCTGCCTCAAAGATCCCAAGGTTTCCTACGGGGCCTTTGCTGTGGTCGTACTTTGTCACCACAACACCGCCCGAGATGCGCTCTCCGAGATTGTCCCAGGCTGCCTTTGCCATCTGCCAGGCTGCTTTTCCGGCTGCGACAAGGATGATCTTTCCCTTGTTGAACTTGATCTCGTCAAGTGCCTTCCTGACTGCATTGTCCGGCAATGCCGCCTCAAGTGCTGATCTGATGATGCTGTCTGCGTCCTGGCGTAGTACTGACATGAAGACCTCCATGGGAATGGACTATGGGTCAATTATGCAACAACAGAGAAGAAAACTCAATTGAACAGGACGGTGCGCCTTCCGTTAGAGAGGTCTGATATCCTTGAGACAAGGCTCTCCTTCTCAGAAATGGGGATCTGGCCCGATATTGAGATCTCCGTGGCAAAGTCCTCTGTGACTGAATCAGCTTTCAGGGCGCCCAGTATGCGTTTGACGCTCTCATACATCTCATAGCCGATTGTCAGGGAGAAGCGGGCTTTCTCCACAAGCTCCTCAGTGGCAATTCCGTCCAGCACCATCTTTGTGCTGTCGCCGTAGGCTTTGACAAGGCCTCCTGTTCCAAGGAGGGTGCCTCCGAAATAGCGGATGATCAGGACTATGATGTTCGTGATTCCAGATCCTTTCAGGACCTCAAGGGCAGGGCGGCCTGCCGTGTTCTTGGGCTCGTGGTCATCTGAATAGGAGAACTGGCTGCCCATGACGGCGGCATGGACCACGTGGGTGGCATCTGGATATTGGGCCCGTGTCTGGTCAACGATCCGCTTCACGTCAGCAGGGTCACTGCACGTGCGCGCTATGGCGATGAACCTGGATTTCTTTACTATGAGCTCTGCACTACGCTCTTCTTTCAGGACCTTCATATGACGATTCTAACCTGTTCACCATTTGTAGGAGAAGATGTTCTCGCAAACTGTCCGGCTTGCCTCATCCAGCTTCTGTGATGCCAGATCAAGGTCGGATATCTCTGATTCGGAGAGACTTACATTAGTCTCAAGGTTCTGCCTAAGCTGATCTTGGTTCCTTGCCCCCAGGATGAGGATGTCCGGCCCCTTATGCCTGACCCATGCAAGGGAGACAGCCGTGCAGCTGCATCCATGTTTGTCTGCATCTGCCCTAATGACCGAGAGAAGGTCCCGGAAGGCTCCGATGCACCTGCTGTCAAAGCAAAACAGATCCGCGCGTGCATCGGTAAGATCCGATGATTTCTGGTACTTCCCGCTGAGAAGCCCCATTCCGGTTGGACTGTATGCCGCAACCTCAATCCCATGCTGCCTGCAGAAGGCAAAAGTCTCTGAGAGTTCACGGCTCCAGAGCAGAGAGACAGGTCTCTGTATGCGATCAATCCTCACACCGGAGGAGACATATTCGGAGAGCGTCTCAAGCGGCAGGTTGCAGACTCCGACCTTCCTGCAAAGCCCTGATTCCTTGATCTCTGACATCTGGCGCAGATAATCAGCGCAATCAAAGATGCTTGACGGCCAATGAAGGTACAAACAACCAATATTAAGTCCAGAAAGACTATTAAGTGATGGTCTCAGGGTATCAATTGCTTTCTTTGAGCTTGGCATGATCTTGGTATCCACAACGAATTTCCTGTCCGGAAAGCGCCTCAGGATCTTGCCCAGGACCTGCTCAGTGCGGCCTTTGCCGTAGCTTTGGGCGGTGTCAAAGCATGTGACTCCCAGTCTGACGGCAGAAGACAGCAGAGACTCCCCTGAAGAAGGGTACTGGTCCGTCCAGAAACCGTCAGAGGGAGTGACCTGCCATGTGCCGAGATAGGTGCGCATGCAGGCATTATAGCATATATATACATTGTTAATCTCATGGAATTACGATAAGCTATGAGCATCATCATATTACCGGAGACATAATCCGGCAGAAAAAGGAGAGAACATGGATATCGCAAAATACATCGACCATACAGTCCTGGCTGCAAACGCAACACAGGATAAGATAGAGAAACTCTGCGCCGAGGCAAAGGAGTGGAAGTTCGCAAGTGTCTGCGTCAACACATGCTGGACAAAGTTCTGTGCCGAGAAGCTCAAGGGAACAGGCGTCAACGTCTGCGTAGTCGTTGGTTTCCCGCTTGGAGCCATGTGCACAAAGGCCAAGGCCTATGAGGCCAAGTGCGCCGTTGAGGACGGAGCAACCGAGGTTGACATGGTCATCAACATCGGATGGCTCAAGGACAGGAAGGACGATCTTGTCCTGAATGACATCCGTGAGGTCAAGAAGGCCTGCGGAGACAAGCACCTGAAGGTCATCATCGAGGCCTGCCTTCTCACAGAGGAGGAGAAGGTCCGCGCATGTGAGCTGTCTGTCAAGGCCGGCGCCGATTTCGTCAAGACATCAACAGGCTTCTCCACAGGCGGAGCCAAGGCCGAGGATGTGGCTCTGATGCGCAAGACAGTCGGTCCTGACATGGGAGTCAAGGCCGCCGGCGGAATCAGGACCTATGAGGATGCCATAAAGATGATTGAGGCAGGAGCAAACCGCCTCGGATGCAGCGCGGGAATCGCCATCGTGACATCTGCGAAGTAAGTTATGCCTGCACTAGGATCTGTCAACTCAAGCGAAGATTTCCTCAAGAGCCTGGGCTTCCCGATGCTGGAGGTCCATCAGACCTTCACGCACTTTGATTTCACACGTCCTGGCCGCAGGGTGCTTCTGATAGGCCCCATGGGGTCAGGAAAGACTGAGTTTGCCGCCAAGGTCTGGCGCGATGCGGCCATAGCCATGAGGAAGAGCGACAAGGTCAAGGCCCTGACAAGCACAGGCGAGGTTGACAGGCGCAAGGTGTTCTTCATCAGGAGCCAGATCGACGGCTCGCGTTTCACCGATTATCCGGAAGACGCAATGGCGTTCAGAAGCGGCTATATCCGCTGCGGGGACAACATCGCCCATATCAGGGACTCGTTTGACTTTGAGAAGGTCATTGCCGACAATCCCACGGTGGGGACATACATAATCGATGAGGCATCGTTCTTTGACGAGCGTCTTGCCTATGTGATCCGCAACCAGAGCCTTGAGCGCGGGGTGATGTTTATATTCCCCACGCTGATACTGAATTTCCGCAGGGACATATTCAACTCTGCGGCGCGCCTGATGCTGGACATGGCCACTGATGTCATTCCGCTTACCGCTTACTGCGAGCATGAGGACTGCATCAAGGATGCCTTCTACACATATCGCTACTACACGGTTGACGGCAAGGAGTGCCCAGCGCTCTATTTCGACCCGCTGATCGTTGTGGGCGGTGACAGCACAAAGACAGGCTCCGAGAACCCCAACTACGCCTCAAGGTGTGACGAGCATCATTTCCTGCCAGGCAAGGAGTACACGTTCTTCACCCTCAAGCCCATGGCTGAAGAGGCAAACAAGGGCAATCCCAAGAAGCTCAAGACCGAGATAGAGAACCTGAAATACAGCATGAAGAAGAGTCAGCTCTACAAGAATCTGGCCTCACGATACAAGGGTGATCCCAATGAGGAGGTCTACATGAACAGCCTCAAGCCGGATTACATCGCGGAAAAAGCTCTCATGTATCTGTTCAACGAGCAGAATCTGGTCTCAGAGGACATGCTGGTTCGCATTGTCAATGACCTGAACCTCAACAGGGAGTACATGTCCAGGGTCCTTGCGGACAACCGCAGGCCTGTGTCGCTTGATCAGGGACTTCTGTTCTGATTCTTTTCATCAGGGGAGGATACAAAATGCATGATTTGGCTGTCAAACTCAACGATACCCTCAAGGGTACCTGCGCCTATGATCTTCTTTCCGATTATGGTCTGAGGATGTATGTCCCGAAGGGGATAATAGTCCAGTCTTCAGAGGCCAAGGAGAAGGCCAAGAAGCACAACGCCACAATCGGGGTTGCCATGGAGAACGGCAGCGCCATGTATTATCCTGGCATGAAGGCCCAGTTCGCCGACACAATGAAGGCCGGTGAGATTTTCCCCTATGCCCCCATGGGAGGCGTGCTTGCCCTGCGCAATGCATGGAAGGCCGACATGGAGAGGAAGAACCCTCTTCTTGAGGAGAAGATCACATCTCTTCCCGTGGTCACCAGCGGACTTACAAACGCACTCAGCCTTGTGTGCTCGCTCTTTCTGGAGGTCGGTGGGGATGTTGTGCTTCCTGACATGTACTGGGAGAACTACAACCTGATCCTGGACGAGCAGAGACAGGCCAACAAGATCATGTTCCCGATCTTCAAGGGCAACGGCTTCAACGTTGAGGGCCTTGATTACGCGCTCAGGGCAGCGGATGACTGCGTGATGGTTCTCCTGAATTTCCCGAACAATCCCACAGGCTACACTCCTACTGAGAAGGAGTCCGATGAGATCATCGCCGTGCTCAAGAAGCATGCGGACAACGGTCAGAAGATCGTTCTTGTATGTGACGATGCCTATTTCGGCTTGTTCTTCGATGATGAGCCATGCCGCCAGAGCCTCTTTGCAAAGGCCTGCGGACTGAGCCGCAACATCCTTGCGGTCAAATGTGACGCGGCCACCAAGGAGGAGATGGTCTGGGGCTTCAGGGTGGCATTCGTGACCTACGGCGGAACCGATTTCACAGACGCCCAGTACGATGCCCTTGTGCAGAAGACAATGGGAGCCATCAGGGGAAGCCTCTCAAGCTGCTCCATGCCGGGACAGAACATAATCCTCAAGGGTCTTGCGGATCCGAACCATGACTCAGACAGGGCCAAGGGCGTTGAGAAGATAGGCGAGCGGTATCTCAGACTCAAGGAGTCATTGAAGAAATACACTGATAATGAGGTTCTGAAGCCACTGCCGTTCAACAGCGGGTACTTCATGTCCTTCTGGTGCAAGCCCAATGCGGAGGATCTGAGGAAGTATCTTCTGGACAAATACCAGACAGGTATAATCCGCTCTGATGACCACCACATCAGGATCGCGTTCTCAAGCGTGGACGTCCAGAACATCGAGGATCTTGTGGACACTGTTTACAAAGCGGCCTCCGAGTTATAAGATTGCAAGCTGTTCCGCCTGGCGGAAGCCGGAGTTCGTACAATTCCTGGAAATCCTTCGGCATATAAAATAAAACCATGGAGCCCGCATCATTCAGATGGTGTGGACTCTGAAGAGGAAGACATGAGCAAGAAAGGGAAACTGTCCTCTCAGGAGTGCCTGATAGGACTTTCTGTCATCTATGTAGTTGTGGCAGTCACAATGAACATCTTCTGCATGAAAAGCCTCAGTTTCGGGAGTCCCATCATAATCTGTGACGGAGGCCTTCTGATCAGCTGGGGAGTATTCCTGATCTCAAACGTCATAGTTGAGGTCTGGGACGAGCGCACATCCGTGGTCCTTGTCACATTCGCTGCTGTGGTGTCGTTTATCGTGATACTCATAGCCCGTCTGATCGTATTCATCCCCACATTGCCTGAATACGCCGATCAGGCAAATGCATTCGCAATGATATTCTCGAACGGTCCAAGGACGATCATCGCGTCTGTACTTGCGTTCTGGACGGGAAACTTCGTCAATGTCCACATCATCTACAAGATCAAGACCGCGCTTGAGAGAAAAGAGAAGGACAACAGGATCCTGTTCTTCATAAGGGCTTCGTTCTCCACGCTGATAGGCCAGCTTGTGGACAACGCCATGTTCATGGTTCTGGCCTTTGCGCCTATAGGACTGTCTGTCTATGAGATGGCCTGGTTTGACATCATGACGGCGGTTCTCTCAGGAACGGTGATTGAGCTTGTGGTGGAGTCATGTCTTGTCCCGTTCATCACAATCCCGCTTGTAAGCTGGATACGCAAGAAGAAAACTGCGGAGGAGGCCTCATGAGAGTTGTAGTAACAGGAGCATCAGGAGGAATAGGGAAGGCAACAGCCATTCTTTTCCTGGAGAAAGGGCATGAGGTCATTGGTCTTGACTGCAAGGCTTCAGCCATAGATGACAGAGGCTACACACACCACATTGCAGATATTTCGGACAAGGCGTCTCTGCCTGAGATTGAAGGTGTGCAGATACTCATAAACTGCGCAGGTGTTCAGGACTCTGCAGATGACATTGACATTAACCTCAAGGGAACGATCAATGTCACTGAGAAGTATGCCTTCCAGGATTCAATCAGGAGCGTCCTGATAATCGCATCCGCATCGGCGCACACAGGAGCCGAGTTCCCGCATTACAGTGCCTCCAAGGGCGGTCTTCTTGCCTATACCCGTAACGTCGCCATCAGGCTTGCGAAGTACGGTGCCACATGCAACAGCATATCCCCCGGCGGAGTCAGGACAGACCTGAACAGGCCTGTTATGGATGACCCTGCGCTGTGGAATAAGATCATGGACCTGACTCCGCTCAAGAAGTGGGCCCAGCCGGAGGAGATTGCCCAATGGTGTTATTTCCTTACTGCCGTGAACAGATCATGCACAGGTGAGGATATTCTCATAGACAATGGAGAGACACACCTGAACTCAACCTTCATCTGGCCGGAAAAGGATACTTTTTGACTCCCTGAATCCAAAATAAACATATTTCCTGCTACAACCAAGGCAGAGGCAAAACAGCTTTCAAATAATCAGAAAGAAGAGGCTGAGCCGCAAGACGTTTCAGATTAATTATCCAGCCTGATTTGTGACAGTCCTTCTATGTTGAGGGCCTCAAGTTTGTTGTTTATGTCCTTGCACAGCGTTTTCATGTATGAGATTGCCAGGCGTTCGTCTTGCTCGTCTATCTCAAGTTCAAATGGATAACGCGCCTTGACTCCGAAAGGGGTGAGTGTATCCGCATAATCTTTGAGTGTTTCCTTAAAAACAAGCCCGTTATCTTCAAGCTCTGCAATCAAGAGTCCAAGGTCATGGGTATGTCTTGCTTCCTTACCAAGAGCCAAATACAGTGCTTTCAGCATCCTTTCAACTATTTGCTGACAGAGATTGTAAATCCTGTTGAGGGGTTTCGGAGTAATGCTGGAATCAGAGAAGACTGTGATATTGTAATCCTCTTGTGCAAGGCGGATGCTTTCATTTGCTAGAGTAACCGCTTCTGTCATAAAGTAGCACCCCTTCATTTGCAATCGTTCTTTCAATTAGCGGAAGTTTTTTTCTGTTTTCGAATCCTGAGACTGTTCCGATTATGAAATCAATCGGTCTTGTTCTGTATCCGCGGACTGATTTATACGCCTTGAGATATGCGCCCTTTATTCCATCATCGTCATCACGAAGCATAATGTAGATGTCATAGTCGCTTTCATTATTCTCTTCGTTGCGCGCAAAGGAGCCGAAAAGATATATCTTTTCCGGATTGAGAGATTCTGCAAGGCGTGATGTGATTATCCTAAGCTCTTTGTCTACCATATCCAACCAGCTCCCTCTCATAATATAGCATAGAGGGAAATGATTGGCAAACTCTTGATTTTATATCGACTTACTTCAGGATTGCGATCGAGTAGGCCGGCAGGTGCAGATTTCCGCCTTTGAGGCTTACCTCATCTCCGTCACTGGCACAGAGAGAGTCTGTGAGCCTGAACTCTCCGTCCAGCTTGATGTCATGCTCCCACTCACGGTCCAGGTTCACCGCTATTGTGACGGTGCTGCCGTTCCATGTGCGCTGCATGACGCAGACGTACTTGCTCTGATCATAATACTCATCAAGTATTGTCAGCTCTCCGCGTGCAATCTCCGGATTTGCGTTCCTTATCTCATTTGCCTTGATGTAGTAGCTCAGGATGCTTGAGGGGTCTTCTAGCTGTGCCTCGACAGACGGATAATAGTAGTTGTCCTTTGTCACGGCTATTCCCTGCGGGGTGGTGTAGCACCAGCCTTCGTAGACGCTCTTGTCGCTCCACTTCATGGCAATTCTCTTGTAGGGGTCTGCACCGTCGGAGGTGCTGATCATTCCGATCTCCTCGCCGTAGTAGGTGAAGATGCTTCCGCTCATCAGTGTCAGAAGTCCGTGGGACATCTTGATCTTGTCCGTCTGGCTGCGGCCTGTGAAGGATGCGATCCTTGCTGTGTCGTGGTTGCTCAAAAACGGAGCAAGTATTCCTGTGTCATAGACATCCTCAAGCTCCTTCATCAGGTCTCCAAGGATCACGCCGGGATTGCTCCTGATGTCCTTAAGTGTGTCTGCGACCTTCCCTGTACCCATAGCGAGCGGGAAGCAGAAGAAGCTGTCTATGCCGCTTGAGTAATACTCGCGCACTGCCTTGTTGTTTGTAAGCCAGGCTTCTCCGACTATGTAGCAGTCCGGCTTTATCGCCTTGGCCTTCTCATTTAGGAATGAGAGGAATTCGATGCTCTTAGCGGTGCTGTTCGTGTAAAAACTTGTGACAGCATCAAGCCTGAAGCCATCGACATCCACATCCTCAAGCCAGAAGCGCATGATCTTCTCCACCTCGGCGCGCACAGCTTTGCTGTCCAGGTTCAAGTCCGGCATGGTGCCTGTGAACTGGCACTCATAATACCAAGCTGAGCCGGGAACCCTCTGGTAGCCCTGTTTCTGGGTCTGTGAGAAGTTGTAGTACTCGCCGTACTCACCGCCCGGCTGTCCGTGTGAGACAATGTACTCACATGCGCTCTTGAACCATGGGTGGCTGCTTGAGGAGTGGTTGACCACTAGGTCGATGATGACATTGATCCCCATGGAGTGCGCCTCTCTGACAAGAGAACGCATGTCATCGAGGGTCCCGAACTGAGGATCTATGTCATAGTAGTTCTCGACATCGTACTTGTGGTAGCTGGTTCCCACCGTGATGGGCATGAGCCATATTCCGTTGTATCCCAGGTCCTTGATGTACGGCAGCTTCTGTCTGACGCCGTTCAGGTCTCCTATGCCGTCATTGTCCGTGTCAAAGAATGACCAGACAAAGATCTCATAGTAGTTGCGGTATTCGTCATTGACAGGCTCCGCAGCCTTGGAGGCCTTGCCTGTGCTTGCGCATGAGGCAAGCGTCAGGCAAAGGAGAATTGCAAGAACTGATAATACAACACGATGTCTTATCATTTTTTAACCCTTTACAGCTCCGCCTGTGATTCCCTCGACATAGTACTTCTGAAGCCAGATGAACAATGCCGTGATGGGGATGGCCACCAGGGTGGCGGCGGCGCAGAATGTGGTGAAGTACTGCTGGATCTGCTCACGCTCTAGCCACTTGTACATTCCCAGGGACACTGTGTACATGCCCACATCCGGTACACCCGACATGATGAACGACACGAATATGAAGTCACACCACGGGGCGATGAACGAAGTGAGGATGGTGTAGATGACGATGGGCTTGCTCAAGGGGATTGTGATCTTCCAGAAGATCTGTGCCCGTGTGGCTCCGTCTATGAACGCCGCCTCGTCAAGTGACTTGGGCACTGTGTCGAAGAAGCCCTTTGCCACATAGTAGGAGAGGGCTGCGCCGGAACTGTAGACGATTATCAGGCTCAGCAGTGACTGGAAGTGGTTCGGCAGCAGGATCTTCAGCAGGAAGTAGACGGCCGTCATTGACATGAAGCCCGGGAACATTCCAAGGACCAGCATGACGTTCATCATGGGGCGTCTGAGCTTGAAGCGGATCCTGCTGAACGCATAGCTGACTGCAAGCACGAATGTCGTTGTGATGGCGCATGAGATCACTGCCACAAAGAAGGTGTTTCCGTACCAGCGCAAAAACGGGGTCTCTGTGAAGAGCCTCTTGTAGTTTGCCATTGTCCAGGTCTTGGGGAAGAACGTGCTGCTCCAGGCTCCGGCCTCCGCGCGGAAGGACTGCCCCACAAGATAGACAAGCGGGGTAAGGGCAATGATGTTCAGGATTATCAGGACTATGTAGGTTGCACCGTTTGAGATGCGGTTGCGGACCTTCATGCTTCCGGAGATCACTCCGGTCTGGTAGTTTCTGAACCGGTCTCTTCTTTTGATTGTCTTTTTCTCATCGTTGTAGGTTATCACTGGAACTGGTCCTCCTTTGTCACCGCAGAGGATTTGTTGTACACCAGAAGCGAGAACGTGGCGCTGATTATGAACACAAGGATACCTATGACGGATGCAAGCTTGTAGTTGCGGTCAACACCGAGTGACAGCTTGTAGAGCCATGTGATCAGAAGGTCAGTTCCCTTTGCTCCGGATGTGTACTTCAGGAGGTCTCCAGGTCCTCCTCCTGACAGGAGGAAGATAACGTTGAAGTTGTTGATGTTCCCTATGAACGTCGTGATCAGGTAAGGTCCTGTCACGAACAGCATGTAAGGCAGCGTGATCTTGATGAATGTCTTCACGGGGCCTGCGCCGTCGATTCTTGCGCTCTCGTAGAGGTCTGCCGGGATGTTCATCAGGATTCCAGAGCATATCAGCATTGAGTAGGGGATTCCGATCCACATGTTCACCAGTATGATGGCGATCCTGGTATGTGTGATGTTGATTCCGAACTTGAGCTGGAAGCCGAACAGCTTGTACAGGATCTGGGTTATGATTCCGCTCATCTCCATGCTGTCACCGGCTGTGAGCATCTTTGATACGATCATCAGTGACACGAACTGCGGGACTGCGATTGTCATGACGAAGATGGTCCTGAAGAGCTTCTTGAACTTGATTCCCTTCTTGTTGATCAGAAGGGCCACGATCATTCCGCCGAAGTAGTTGGAGAAAGTGGCGAAGAAAGCCCAGATCAGTGTCCAGCCCAGGACCCTGAGGAAGGTCCCGCTGAGGGCGCTGTTACCGCCGAAGATGTCACGGAAGTTCGCAAAGCCCACCCATCTGAACAGGTGCTGCGGAACCTCAGTGGAGGCATCGTAGTTGGTGAACGCGATGATGATCATCGTCACCAGAGGAACGACGGTGAAGACGAACAGTCCGAGCATCGGCAGTGAGAGAAGGGGGATGTGGAACTTCTCGTTCAGAAGCTCTCCGACCTCCTTGCGGAAGGACAGGGCCTTCCTGCCGTCCTTTGCCATTTCCTCAAGTTCCCTGCTTTCCTTTATGCTTCTGAGGTAGATGGCAAGGAAGAAGAAGATCATGAAGATGGTCAGGATTCCGTAGAGGATGATCTTGAAGCTGTTGTCTCCGACGATCTTCTCATAGATTCCCAGATCATCGTTCCAGTAGTCCGCGGTCTCTGTAATTCCGACGGTTCCCTTTGTGAAGAAACCATAGAAGAACTTGCCCAGGTAAGGGGCTCCGAAGAACACCATGTAAAGGACGAACAGGATCTCCACCAGAAGGTAAATCAGGCCCTTGGCCACCTGTCCGCGTCCCATGTGTCCAAGACCCATGATGGCGTAGGAGCCCTTGGTCAGTGCGTTTCCTTTGGCAAAACCTGCAAAGTAGTCCTTTATTCCCTTACCAAGGCCTATAAAGAGCCTCGCAATCCCCTTTCCGATTGCCATGAAGAAGCCTGCAAGCGCGGAGGGAAAGTTCTTTATTGCCCTCTTTGTCTTGTAGAAGAACTTCTGGAAGGGGTTCATTAAAAAGTAGTTGTTCTTATCCATAAGCTTATCCGTAAACAGATAAAGAGAACCGGCAGACCCTGAGGCCTGCCGGATTTAAGGTGCTTACTTTCTGATCTGCGCGCAGAGTGAGTCAAGCAGTGCCTGGAGGTCAGCATCCGACACTGTCATGGGATCAACGTCCGCGAACTGCTTGGTCAGGCTTGCCATAGGTGTCCAGTATGCTCCCGGGACTCCCTTCTGTGTGCGGAAGTACTCGGACTGCTTCAGGACAACGCTGATGACCTTGTCGTTCTGGACCTCTGAGCTGGCCTTGATGACCTTGTTGGTCGGTCCGAATCCTCTGGTCTGGAACCTCAGGAGCTGGTTCTGCTCGTTGGTCAGCCACTGTGCCAGCTTCAGGGCCTCGCTCTTGTTCTGTGAGTATCCGTTGACACCGATGAGCTTGTAGCCGAAGTATCCGTTGAGGAGTATCTCCTTATCTCCGATTGTTGCTGTCGGCATGACCGCCACGGCCATGTTCTCTCCCCAGACGTCCTGTATGGCCTTCATGTTCCATGTTCCGGAGACAGCAGCGATGATTGTGCCGCTCTGGATGCCGGCGATGATCTTGGAGTCATCGACGTTCGCAGAGAGAGCGGGGTTCGCGAAGTAGCTTCTCAGTGCCTTCATGACTGCAAGACCGTTTGCGTTATCATAGTTGATGATGACCGATTGCTCTGTCAGGTCATCAGTGTAGGTGACCTTGTAGCCGAGATCCGGATCTGCGAAGAAGAATGATGAGAGGTACCAGCCGTCATCATAGAGCTTGAATGCGACCTGCTTTCCGGTTGCTGCTGCGACCTCTAGCATCTTGTCAAGGCTCTTCACGTCCTCTGCGCTGAGCTTTGAGCTGTCATAGTAGAGGAAGTAGGTGTTGTCACCGGTCATAGGGAAGGCATATGTTCTCTCCTCTCCGCTGATTGTGACTGTGGCGGCGTCAATGCTCTCGGGGCTGTTGACGGCCTTGATGTCATCAAGGATGGCTCCTCCGACTCTTGCAAGTGCTCCGGCCTGGATGAGCTTGTTGATCTGGTCGCTTGCGAATGCGAATACATCCGGACCTGACTCAGGGTCATTCAGGACCTTGTCGGCTGCGTCAGACTCTGACTGCACGCCGTAGAGGAACTTGTAGGTGTTCTCAGGATGTGCGGCAGCATATGCGTTGCACATCTCCTTCAGCATTGCCTGGTCCTCCTGGGAGCCCCAGACAGTGAGTGTGATCTTGTCTCCGCTTCCTTTTGCGGGGGCAGAGCTCTTCTCGTCATCTCCTCCGGCAAAGACCATGAAGCAGGCAAGTGCCAGAAGGGCAATTATAGCGATTGTTTTCTTCATACTGTTGTTCCTTAAAGAAAGGGGAGTGCCGCAGGCGCGGCATTCCCCCCTGTGGTCAGTGATTACTCAGTGACAGTGACAACACCGTCCTTGAGTCTGATCTCATACTGGCCGATCTTGTGGATCATGACGTTGTCTCCGTTGGCATCGCCGTACCATGTGACGTTACCCTCGGCATCGACATAGATGATCTTGATGGCTGCGACGTCGCTTCCGAGCCATGATGCGGGATCCGGCTGCTTCCATGTGACTGTCACGACAAGGTCGTTGGGATCTGGGAAGTGGTACTGGCTCTCTGCTCTCCAGGTGTCTCCGTCACCGATTGTTCCGACAAGGAAGTAACCCTCGAGCTTCTGGGCTGTGATGTAACCCTCGTTGTCGCCAGTGAGGTGGAAGACGATCTCATAGAGACCGTAGTCATCGATCATGAGGTTCTCACCGTCGCCCTCGCGTCCGAACCAGAGGTCTGCGGCGCATCCGCTGTAGCCGAATGTTGCCTTGACTGCGCCCTTGTATCCTGCGTCCTTGATCCAGGAAGCTGTGTCTGCCGGGGTGAATGTGTAGTAGACGACATATGTGTTGTCTGAGACTTCCTCGAACTGATGGTCGACAGCTGTGCAGTCCCAGTGGTCTCCGCCGTCAACGACTCCGGCAAGGAAGAGGCCTCTGTGTGAGACTGTGACAACAGCCTCATCCTTTGATGCGTTGTAGGTCACGTTGTACTGGCCGGCCTTGAGGAGAAGGTTCTCCTGTCCTGCAGGTGTGAGTGTCCAGCTTGTTGCATCAGGATCCTGCTCAACAACTCCGTACCATGTTCCGTTGACATCGTTCAGGACCTTGACTGCGGCGCATGTTGTTCCGTAGACAGCATTGTCTGCTGTCCAGTCAGCATAGTTCTCCTCTGTGACATTGATTGTCAGTGCGAAGTCCTCTCTGACTGCATCGGTCTCCATGTGACCTTCATCAGTCGGTGCCCAGTCAAAGACTGTTCCGACAACGTACATGTCGTTTGTGATCTCGATCTCCTGGGCGTCGCCTTTGCGCTCGAGCCACATTATGTCATAGTCGTTTGAGCCCGGGTTGGTCTCGATGAAGATGTCGTAGACACCGCTCTTTGCGACGTTGACGTTCCATCCCTTCGGGGACTCGCCGAAACCGCCGTTCGCATAGAACCAGCGCTCGCCGTCAACCACGACCTCACCGACGATGTCTCCGTCAGCCTGTGCGAGCTCTGTGTAGCCTCCCAGGTATCCGACACCGTGCTGGCCTGTCCATGTTCCCATGACTCTGACCTGGAACTGGTCGCCCTCATAAAGCACGACGTCCCTGATCACGAAGATGTTTGCGTTGGCGTCTGCGGTCCTGGTGAGCTTGAACTGCTCCTCGACCTCGGCGCTCTCATTCCAGTTGCTTCCCTTGAGGGTTCCTGCACCGCTTCCGATCAGACACCATGTTGTTGTGTCCTCGATGAATGCGCCCTTGAAGCCTGCGAAGAGGTCTGTGTCCTCTGTGACAGGAGTGTCAAAGTCAAACAGGATTGTCTTTGAAGCCTCTGAGTACCATGCCATGAATGTGGCATCGGCCTTCTCAGGTGTCCAGGACTCAAGCTTTGTTCCTGCTGGAACTGTCTCTTCCTTGAGAAGCTTGGATCCGTCATACCAGGAGACTGTAACGCCTCCTTCCGTCTTTGCGTTTGTGCCTGTAGCGCAGCTTACCAGAAGAGCGACAACAAGCATGACCGCTGTTGCGATCAGACTGAGTTTCTTCATGAATACCTCCAAATAAGTATGCCTTCTTCTTAGAAAGACGGAGCCGCCTGAGCAAGGCGGATCCATCTCCTGTAAATTACAATTTTAACCCCAGTTTATTTATCTGTAAATCATCTGTAGACGAAGTAAACTGATTTACCTGCGACCTGTGCGTTCTGGATTGCACTCAGCTTTCCCTTTGAGAGGTCAACGGGATAGCCGTCCTGTCCGATTGCGGTGAACCACTCTCCTGAGGGCAGGTTGTAGCTGAACGGACTGTCCTGCGGGTTGATCACAGCCAGGGCCTTGATATTGCCGTGTACCCTGTATGTCACCTCAAGGGCAAAACCGTCCATGATCCTGCAAGAGACATCACAGTCGTCAAAGATCCCCAAGCTCTCCCTCATTGCAATCAGGTCGCGGTAGAACATGGCCATCTTATACTCGTCGCTGTCAGAGCTCAGAGCATCCCAGTCGATGTTGTTTATCTCATCGGATGACATGTAGCTGTTTCCGTCACCGTCTTTGGTCCTGAGCATCTCCTCTCCTGCGAGCATGAACGGTGTTCCCTTTGAGATCATCATTATGCTTGCACCCAGGCGCTGCATGGCAAGAAGGTCAGCCCTTGTTGCATCTGCGTTTGATGCCTCAAGCTTGTCCCAGAGGGTGTAGTTGTCATGAGCGGACATGTAGTTGACCACCATGCTGTTCTTCACGCTCCAGGATGTTCCTGTTGTCTTGACTCCGCCCTTGAGTCCGAATGAGACCTTGTTGGCTGTCTCATTCGAGGGAGATCCGTTGATGTAGCCTCTTGTGATCAGGCTGAAGACGCTTCCCTTCAGGCCGTCGCGGATTGAGTCGTTGAAGACCGAGATGCTTCCGGCTGCCCCGTTTGTGGCGCTGATCTTGCTGATGTTGGCCTGTGTTGCCTGGTCGGAAGAGGGGATTGCCACCGTTCCGCCTGCCCAGCCCTCACCGTAGATGATGGCGCTGGGGTTGACCTCGTGCACGGCCTTCTCAATCTGTGCCATTGTCTCGATGTCATGGATTGCCATGAGGTCGAACCTGAATCCGTCAACGTGATACTCGGTCATCCAGTAGCGGACGCTGTCCACCATGTACCTGCGGAACATGATGCGCTCGGATGCAGTCTCGTTTCCGCATCCGCTTCCGTTTGACGGAACTCCGGATGTGGTGTAGCGGTAGTAGTAATAAGGGACGATCTTGTTCAGGTTGGAGTTGATGTCATATGTGTGGTTGTACACGACATCCATGACAACGCCCAGTCCTGCCTGATGCAGGGCCTGAACCATCTGCTTGAACTCGTTGACCCTGACCTCTCCGTGATACGGGTCTGTGCTGTAGCTTCCCTCGGGCACATTGTAGTTCTTGGGATCATAGCCCCAGTTGAACTGCGGGATGTCAAGCCTTGTCTCATCAACCGTGGCGTAGTCATAGACCGGCTGGAGGTGCACATGGCTTATTCCCAGATTCTTGAGATAATCAGTTCCGACAGAAATGCCGTTTGAGTTCTTCAGCCCTGTCTCTGTGAATGCAAGGTACTTGCCCTTGTATTGTGAGCTTTCAATCTTGTTGGAGAAATCCCTGACATGGACCTCCCAGATCACGGCATCCGAATAGGATTTGAGGCTCACATAGGTGTCCTTGTCAAAGCCCTGCGGGTCAGTCTTGTCCAGGTCAACCACCATTGCGCGGTTTCCGTTGACTCCTGTGGTGCGAGCATACGGGTCCGCGGCCTCCTGGGTCCCTGCTGATGTGGTTACACTGTATGTGTAATATGTGCCATGGCCGCACGGGTAGGTGAGTGCCCACACGCCCTTGTCCTGCCTGTCCATGTGAAGCTGCTCGAACGGCTGGCCGCCGTCGCCTTCCTTGTAG
This sequence comes from uncultured Spirochaetales bacterium, assembly GCA_902781545.1. Classification (GTDB taxonomy): domain Bacteria; phylum Spirochaetota; class Spirochaetia; order Sphaerochaetales; family Sphaerochaetaceae; genus UBA9732. The sequence continues at coordinate 21,813 of CACZJR010000008.1, forward strand.
AGGTTGAGCACGACAGAGCTTGCAGTGGGAGCCCAGACCTTGAACTGTGTCATGGTCCTGCCGTTCCGGCTGATGATTGTTGCTCCGAGGTCGTCTCCGTCATATGTGTAGTTTCTGACAAACTCCTCTGAGTCGAAGATCTCCGTCGGGACGGCCTTTCTCTCTCCGTAGCCGTCTATTGCAACGGTGTACTCCTTTGAGATGTCCAGGGGCTCCGAGAGGTTGATGACGCCGCTTGTTCCGTTGAGCCAGAGCTCGGTTATTCCCTTGACTCCGATCTCCCTGCCGTTCTCAGACACATGGACGGTTCCCTCGATCTCGGTGTTACCCGGTGCGATGAAGAACCTGATCTGATTCTCGGATATGATTCCTGCAAGGTTGAAGAACCTGATCTGCTGGAGGGTCTTTCCTCCGTCATCGCTCTTATACTGCGCGCCGTTGCCGGTGACAAGGTAAATCTCGGTGTTCTCTCCGGTGATCACAGCTGTCCTGTCCTCTGCCCAGTCCTTGGTGGCGCTGCCCCAGAAGTTCTGACAAGGGTCTGAACAGTCTGTTCTGACTATGAAACCGACCTCTTTGATGTAATCCGGGACATTGACAGTGCACTTTCCGCCATACTCACATTCTGTGAGCGGATAGCCGCTTCCGTCTTTCCCATCCCACCAGATCCAGACGTCGCTTGTCTCTAGGTCAGCTGTTCCCTTCCAGTAGAATGTCAGAAGGTTGCAGCCTTCCTGTCTTTCAACCGCATTTTCGGTATTGTCTTTGTTGTCATTCACAGCGCCTGTGGCACATCCTGCAATAAGCATGCAAAGAGCTCCTATAAGAATAAAAATAGATACCTTCCTCATGTTTTCCCCTAATTTGTCCATTTTACTGATTGTAGGTTCGTGGAACAAGTATATATTTATCAAACGTCACTATTTTATATTGAGGATACGACTCGTTTCTAAGGTTTTTGATCCCGCCTTATTCCTGGATGTAGGAGGCCAGGTTCTCCGCGTAGGAGTCGATCTCCTCTCCGAGCTGGGTTGAGGGGCGCACAAGGCTCTCGTTGCCCTCAAGGTGTGCTATTCCCTGCACCGGCTGGTGGCAGTTGGGCATTTCCTTGTGGATTCCGAACGGGATGTGGATCATGCCGTTGCCCTGGGCCCAGAAGATCATGGAGTCCAGTGCCCTGGAACCCTCGCAGAGGGAGTATTTGCATGATGTGAAGCAGGCGAAGAACTTGTCCTCAAGGGCGTGGTCCTCGCACATGTCCACCGTGCTGTCTATGAAAACCTTCATCTCGGCTGACATGTTGCCGAAGCGGGTGGGGCAGCCCAGGATGATCATGTCGCTCTTGAGAAGCTTCTCCGGGGTGACCACGGGAAGCTCCATGATGTCCTCGTAGTAGTCGTTGGCTGTCTCTTCCTTGTTGGCCCAGATGTGGAGGTCCGGGTCCTCGACCCTGTAGAACCTGACATCGACATTTCTCTTCTCAAGCGCTTCCTTGAGGTAGGAACCGATAATGAAGCAGTTTCCGCTGACACTGTGGACCACTATGCTGCATCTTTTCATGGGGGACCTCCCTGACGTATGGCCTGCGGATCATGAATGTAACCGGCAGACCTGAAAATGGTTGTATAAGTAATATACACTGAAAAGGCTCAAACGCGGCAAACTTCTGTAAATATTTATTGCTGTAATCATTACGGTTTACAAAAGCTGGCTCAAAGTGTATTCTTAGTTCAGCATGTAATGGAGTTTGAAAATGAGAAAGGTAATACTGACGTTATTGGCGTTATTGGTTCTCTGTGTTGGTTTTGCATTTGCTGACACCACCAGTCTGACCATAGCAAGCATTGTCAAGGACACGACTCAGATCAACCCGTCCATCATAATCGGCATCGGTTCCGCCGAGCTTACATATTATGTCAATCCTGATCAGGAGACAACTGAGATCACAGGTCTTAACCTTACCCAGGACGGAAGCTTCACATTCGCTCTCATGACTTCAGAGGAGGTCATAATCAACTCCGAGTCCCAGAAATACGGACTTGCCATTGAGATTCAGGCTGATGGTTTCCATCTTTATGACTACAACTACAACGGGAGCATGAACGGCTCATCAGAGGAGTTGAGCATCAAGCAGAAGTATGCCGTTCCGCTTGCCACATCAAACCCTGAGGTCGAGATTCCCGGTTTCTACGGCGCCAACGAGAATGTCACCGTCTACCACAGCGGCAGCAAGAACAGGATCGAGGTCCAGTTCGACAAGGGAAGGACAAAGTCAGAGCTGATACTCGGCACGTTCACGATCCAGTGGAAGGGAAAGAGACCTCTTGAGGCCGGAATCTACAAGGCCAAGGTCAACGTCATTTACAGCACCCCGTAATTTTCGCATAATACCCATATGCAGCAGCCTCAATGTACATCAGACTTACTCAAGAAGCGTCCGGTCAGGTTTGACTGGAAGACCTTCATAAAAGGTGTTGCGCTAATAGCAATTCCGGTGGCTCTGCAGAATCTTCTTTCCACAACAGGCACCATGGTGGACACCATGATGATCGCACGCCTGGGAGAGAACACGGTCGGTGCGGTTGGCCTCTGCGCGCAGTACTCAAACCTGATGCTTGCAGGCTACTGGGGCTTTGTTGGAGGAGGGACGCTCTTCATCTCCCAGTACTGGGGCGCTCAGGATGAGGAGGGAATCTGCCGCAGCTACGGTCTTATCTGGACCTGCATAATGACTGTCGGCCTGATCTTCTCAGGCCTTGCTCTCTTTGCCCCGCAGCTCATCATGAGGCTTTACACGGACAAGGTTGCAATCCAGGAGATAGGGATAAGCTACCTGAAGATCGTGGGCTTCGCTTATCCTCTTCAGCTGTTCTCCATTGCCGCAAGCACGCTCCTGAGGGCAACTGAGCGTGTCAGGATCCCGCTTTATGCGGCAATGGCAAGCGTGTTCACCAACATCTTCCTGAACTGGGTTCTGATCTACGGGAACCTTGGCTGTCCAGCCATTGGTGTGCGGGGTGCGGCAATAGCCACTGTCTGCGCAGCCGCGGTGAACCTGGCCATCATATTCATCGTCTGCCTGATCATCAAATACCCGTACATCTTCAGGTTCCGCGCTCATTTCGGATGGGTCGGGCCAAAGGTGAGGGAGTTCTTCATAAGGTGTTTCCCTATCATCCTGAATGAGGTTTTCCTGGGAATAGGCAACATGACGGTGAACGTGGTGCTTGGAAGACAGAGCGAGCAGACCATAGCGGCCCTTGCAGTATTCAGGACCCTTGAAGGTCTGATAATAGGGTTCTTCGCAGGTTTCTCCAGCGCTTCATCCGTGCTGGTGGGTAAGGATGTGGGTGCCGGAAAACTTGATGACGCATATGAGAAAGCCAAGCGTCTCATACCGTTGTGTGTGCTGACCATAGCAGTGGCAGGATTGCTCATTAACTTATTCAAACCGCAGTTTTTACGCATAATGAGCCTTTCCGGGCAATCGTTTGAGATTGCAAGTTATATCATTTTTGTCTTCACAATAGTGGCTGTCATCCGCATGGGGAACTGGTGCATGAACGACACATACAGAGCATCGGGAGACGCGGTGACCGGGACGGTCCTTGAGATAGTCTTCATGTATCTGATGGTCATTCCCGCTGTCTGCATCGCAGGCCTGAAGATGAAGGTCTCAATATACGTTTTGTTCCCGATTGTCTACTGTGACGAGATAATCAGGTTCGTGATAATGATCGTCCACCTTCACAGCGGCCGTTGGATCCGCCCCGTGACCGATCTTGGCAAGGCTCAGCTCCAGGATTTCCGCCTGGCAAGAGGCGGACGCAGGAACCGGAAGACAACAACATAATTTTGTTAAAATAACAACAAAAACCGCAAAAAACATATTTTTTACTAAAATTAAACCCAATATGTGGCCCACAATGGCGTACATATATATTCACAAAAGCATACACAATATAGTAATATGAGTTTTCATTATAGTAAAAATTATTTTCAGGAGGAAAGTAATATGAAGAAACTGACAGTTGCAATGCTGGTTCTTCTTGTTGCTCTTTGTTCTGTGTTCGCCGGCGGTGCAAAGGAGACTGAGACCGTCGTGACCAAGACAACGACAACAGTTCCGGCACCACAGGTCACGAAGGCAGAGCCTGAGTACAAGACAGATTACGCCACAAACAGCGTAAACGCAGGTTCTATCACAACCGTGCTTGGCAGCAGCGAGGGTGGAGAGGTTTCCTATGACTACTACAAGGGAGTCGCAGGCAAGGATTACACAGATCCGGCTTTCTACACATTCAATGACTACACATCAGGCACATCAAACATGAAGTGGTCAACACATACATGGGAGACAGCAGATGACTCCGCTATCCTTGACTACATCACAAGAGGCTTCTACGGCTTTGAGCTCTCAGATGACCTTGAGGGATGGGCAATCACATGTGAGATGGCATCTGAGCTTCCTGTAGACGTCACATCAGAGTACGTCGGGAAGTACGGCATCCAGGAAGGCGATACCGCCAAGGCCTGGAAGATCAAGCTGAATCCGAACGCATGCTGGGAAGACGGCACACCGATCAATGCTGACACATACATCTACTCTTACAAAGAGCTGCTTGATCCTGTCATGAAGAACCGCAGAGCTGACAGCCTCTATGCCGGTGACTTCGTTGTCTACAACGCAAAGAACTACTTCTATGCCGGACAGACAGCACACCAGGAGAACGCAACCGGTGCTTTCTATACAAAGGAAGACCTGACAGTCGGAGCAGACGGACAGTACTTCACACCTAACGGAGAGCCTGTCTATCTCGCAGTCAACTATCCTCTTGCAAACTGGCTCGGCGGAAACACACTCGCTGACTATGTCGGAGCATACGGCGACTCATACTTCGCACTGGAGACTTGGGCTGAGCTTTCCGCTCTTGCTGATGCTGAGGGTCTTGTTCCTCTCACAGACGCAACTTATGCCCTGTACGCACCTGTCACAACAGGCAACCCGGCATGGGGTGAGACAGAAGCTGACCTTCCTGCTTACTTCGTCTATGATCAGACCTATCCTGAGCTTGACTGGTCAGAGGTCGGTATTGTCAAGACAGGTGACTATGAGCTGGTCTACATCACAGTCAGCCCGACAGCAGATGCAAACTACTATGTCCCTTACAACCTGTCCAGCACATATCTTGTCTACGAGCCGCTCTGGGAGGCCTGCAAGACCTACTACAACGCAAACGGCGACAAGGTGTCCAAGGATTCAAAGGATATTGCAAGCATCTCAACAAACTACTGCACCACAGTCGACACCACAATGTCCTATGGTCCTTACAAGCTCACATACTTCGAGCTTGACAAGCAGTACACACTCGAGAGAAACGACAACTGGTACGGTTACAAGGACGGCCTGCACAAGGGTCAGTACCAGACAGATAAGATCTCTGTCCAGGTCATCAACAAGCACGAGACCGCTCTTCTTGCCTTCCAGGCCGGAGAGATCGACGGTGTCTCACTGCAGGCAGACGACATGGCCAGATTCGGTTCAAGCGACTATGTCCGCTACACACCGCAGAGCTACACAACAAAGCTGACATTCAACACAGACGCTGCAAGCCTCACAGCAAGAGGAACACAGATCCTGACCAATGCCAACTTCAGAAAGGGCTTTGCTCTGGCAATCGATGTCAACACATTCGCTTCCTCACTGACCACAGGTATGCCTGGTTATGGTCTTCTCAACACACTGTACGTCTATGATCCGTTCACAGGTGCCTCATACCGCTCAACTGACGGTGGAAAGAAGGCCCTGATCGAGCTTTACGGACTTACATACGGAGCAGGCGGAGACTACGACGACATCGACGAGGCCTATGATGCAGTCACAGGTTACGATCTTGTCGGCGCACGTGCCGCAATGGCAAAGGCTTATGACGAGGTCAAGGCAGCCGGAATCTACAACGATGAGGCAGTCACACTTGAGATCCGTGTCTACCAGAGCGATGACATCTACGTCAAGATGTTCAACTTCCTCAAGAACGCTCTTGAGAGCGCATGTGTCGGAACAGGCTTCGAGGGCAAGGTCACTCTCAAGATGACAGTCGATGAGGACTACTACGACACAATGTACAGCGGCGGAACCGACATCATCTTCACAACATGGGGCGGCGCTGCTTACTCACCGTACACAGTGCTCTATCAGTGCTACTGTGACGCTTCAGACGGATCCGGAAACCAGATGGAGTACGGATTTGACACAAGCAAGGTCCAGGTGACAATCAAGGCTGACGGCGTTGACTACACCGAGTCACTGCAGAAGTGGGCACTCTGGGCATCCGGTGATGCTGACACAGTCATCACAGCCAAGGACGGCTCAAAGCTCGCTGCATTCAATGACTACGATCCTGCAACAAAGGCTGACTTCTTCGGAAAGCTTGAGTACGCATATCTCTCATTCTTCACAACAACACCGATCTACTACAGGTCAGTTGCCTCCATGGTCTCCCAGAAGGGTGATTATGCAGTCAAGAACTACATTGACCTGGTCGGATTCGGCGGAATTGCATTCTACACATACAACTATGACGATGCTGCATGGGATGCATACGTGAAGTCCGGTAGCCTCAACTACTGATAAAAATTAAACATTCATCGCGGACGGACGCTTCGGCGTCCGCCTGCGGTTTTTTTGGAGACATATGCTCAAGTATGTAATTAAAAGAATACTGCTCATGATCCTCACTTTCATTGTGATCATGACCATGTGTTTTGTTCTTATCAAAATGCTGCCCCTTCCTGCCGTCAAAGAGCAGGGAAGAGATGTGCAGCTTGTCCTCCAGAGAAGAGAGGCAATGGGTTACAACAAGCCCATCATGACCCAGTACTACCTGTACTGGAGACATATCCTTCTTGCAGGGGACTTCGGTGTTGGTGAACAGATGTATGTTGGTCAGGAGGTTACCAAGATCATGCTCACCAAGATACCATATTCGATTGTCGTAAACCTCTACTCAATATTAATAGCAATACCCATCGGCCTTCTTCTGGGCATTTATGCCGCCCTGAAGAAGAACAAGTGGCAGGACCATTTCATATCGACTCTGGTCATGCTGTTTTATTCCGTGCCGAGTTATGTATATGCCTTCCTGGTCCAGTACATCCTGTGCTTCAAGACAGGATGGTTCCCGCTGACGGCCGCTTCCCGTGAGGTTGCGGGCTTCTTCAGCTGGACCATGTTCCGCTCCATGGTGCCGGCGGTCATCTCCCTTGCGTTCGGAACCGTTGCAGGACTCACACGTTTCACACGTGCCGAGCTCTCTGAGGTCCTTACCGGAGACTACCTGCTGCTTGCAAGGACCAAGGGCCTTACCCGCAACCAGGCAATCACCCGCCATGCCATGCGTAACGCAATGGTTCCGATCCTCCCCATGATCCTGGGCGAGTTCATCGGAATTCTGGGCGGATCACTTATCATAGAGAACATCTTCTCCATTCCCGGAATCGGAAACCTCTATGTCACGAGTATCACAGTCAGGGACTACAACTTCTTCATGGCAGACACGTTCTTCTACACTCTGCTCGGACTGGTGGCAGGCCTTGTCGTTGACTTGAGCTACGGTTTCATTGACCCGCGCATCAAGATGGGACAGAGGTGACGCCATGGCAGATAAGAGAATCAATTTGGAAAACATCCCCAAGGAGAAGTTCGCTCTGGCAGGAGAGAACCGCAGGATAACCGACACCAAGTTCGAGACCAAGCCCGTAGGCTACTTCAAGGATGCGTTCAACCGCTTCAAGAAGAACAAGAGCTCACTTGTGGCCGCAATCATAATCCTTCTGCTGTTCCTCTTTGCCCTGATTGTCCCGTTCTTCTCTAACTACAACGTCACATTCCGTGACGGCTACTACAAGATGCTCCTTCCCAAGAGCAAGCTGTTCAGCTTCCTCGGCTGGGACGGATGCTCATGGTACACCGTAAGCCAGGCCGGCTACGACTCATACTCTGCAATAGGCTATGAGTACGGAGGCTCCGCTGTCAGGAAGACATCGGAACCGATGGTTGAGGAAGGCACGGGCAAGACCTACTACAAGATTTACCTTGACTCATATGAGAAGGTCGGCTTTGCCTATGTGGACCTCACAGAAGATGAGTTCATTGCCCTGAAGGATTATCAGAACAGCACAGGCATCCAGGTCTGCTATCCTATTCCGGAGAACTACAAGATGAGCTATCAGAGTGTGGCCAACGGTGCGAACCTCTGGTACAAGCTTGCCGACACATCAAACACCACAACCGGTGCGGCCCTGAGGCATGATGAGAACGGCATGCCGATCTTCGAGAACAACTACATCATCAAGGACAACCCGACCTACGGCCGCTATGACAGCCTCCGCATCCCCGGTGATGACGGCGGAAAGAACGGCAAGAGCTGGTACGTCTACTCGATCAAGAACCAGACAGGCTACAGGGTCCGTGTCCTTTACAGCGAATACTACAAGTACAAGAACGGCTTTGAGGCAAATCACCTCTTCGGTACCAACCAGCACGGTCAGGACATCTTTGTCTGTCTTGCCATGGGTGCAAGGCTCAGCTTCATCCTGGCTATATCTGTCAGTATCATCAACTTCATCATCGGAGTCTCATACGGCTCTGTCGAGGGTTACTACGGCGGTCTGGTTGACCTGATCATGGAAAGGATCTCAGATATCCTCAGCTCCGTTCCGTTCATTGTCGTTGCCACGCTGTTCCAGCTGCATCTGGCAAATAGGGTCGGTGCGGTGCCGAGCCTCTTGTTCGCGTTCGTGCTCACAGGATGGATCGGAATAGCCTCCCGTGTCAGGACCCAGTTCTACAGGTTCAAGAACTCCGAGTATGTCCTTGCTGCCCGCACCCTGGGCGCACGTGACAGCCGCCTGATCTTCCGTCATGTCCTTCCGAACTCACTGGGAACCATCATCACAGGTACCGTCCTGATAATTCCGGGAGTCATCTTCAGCGAGTCAATGCTAACCTATCTGGGTATTGTCAACCTGGAGACGAGCGGTCTTACCTCAATCGGAACCATGCTCAGCAATGGACAGGCATACCTTTCGACTTTCCCGCACATCATCATGTTCCCGGCAGTGTTCATCTCTCTGCTGGAGATCTCGTTCAACCTGTTCGGAAACGGACTGAGAGATGCCTTCAACCCGTCTCTCAGAGGCGCCGAGGAGTGAGGAGGAAGTCATGGAAAAGAAACTAGAAGTAAAAGACCTCCGTATCTCTTTCAAGACGTCAAACGGAAAGGTCCAGGCTGTAAGAGGAATCGATTTTGACCTGTACAAGGGCGAGACACTTGCCATTGTAGGTGAGTCAGGATCCGGAAAGAGTGTCACAAGCCGCGCCATCATGGGAATTCTGGCAGGAAACGCCATTGTTGAGAGCGGAAAGATCCTATACGGGGACAAGGACCTTCTGAAGATCTCAGAGGAGGACTTCCATCACCTCAGAGGTGACAAGATCGCTATGGTCTTCCAGGATCCGCTTTCAAGCCTGAACCCCATCATGCGTGTAGGAGCCCAGCTGATAGAGGCAATGCTCCTGAAGAACAAGGCAGCCAGGAAAGAGAGTGCCAGAAACATGAAGCGCATGTTCGAGAGCCTTGAGACTCTGATGGACAAGGCCGGATGCGAGGGAAGCAAGGCTGATCTTGAGAAGTTCAAGCACTTTGAGCTTAAGCACTGCGAGCTTCACAGCCAGTACACCAATGCTTATGCATCTGCGCAGGAGGCGGCCGCATTAAGTGCCCATCTTGCACTTGCTGTGAGCAAAAATGCAGTAAAGAACCTCAGTCAGGATATCGCTCAGCTTATCCGTGCATGCAAGGAATCCGTAAGCCACTTTGTGGTCAGGGACAAGAGCGAGAAACTCAACAATCTGATTGAGGTTCTCAAGACAAACACAGGAGCCTATCAGAAAAAGGACCAGCAAGGCATAGATTCCCTGGTCAAAGCCCTGAAGGACATAGCGGCCATCGAGAATGAGGCCCTTGGCTTCACAGCCCCGAACAACTTCACCCTGGGCTACTACCTCAGCTATGTCAAGGACGAGATCCCCAACCTCCCTGTCAAGGAGCTCAATGAGCTGACACACAGGACTGTCGAGACTGATTTCATGAACGCATTCATGGCCAAGCTCCAGAAGGCCGTAGATTACTCATGCAGGCAGACCAATGAGGCAAGGACCAGGACCAGCGCGCTTCTGAAGGAGAAGGCCAAGTCCCTGACAAGGGACATGGATGAGAAGATCGTCAGAGCCATGTTCAAGGATCTCAAGGAGCAGGTTCTGACCTGCCTTGACCCCCTTGAGGTGGACAAGGACAGCCTGACACACACATTCGGATCCTCAGTCGACTATGCGCTGGACCTCTACTACAACGGAGAGAAGCGCAACAGGGCAGAGCAGAGACGCTTTGCCCGTGAGGATGCAAAGCACTCAAGGATCATCGCCCGCGGCAAGGTCCCGGAGTGGGAGGTCATCCCGGCATCTTACATTGACCTGGATCTTGCATTCGGCGAGATAACCGGCACAATGACCGAGATGGCGGCTCATTTTGACGCCCAGGTGGGCGGAAACCGCAACGCCAACTTCGCAGCCCGCACGGAGAGGATTGTAGACTACCTGAAGGACAGCGCCCAGCAGTCCGTATTCAAGCTCTCAAAAGGCAGCGCAAGGGAGAAGGCCATCAAGCTGATGGAGAGCGTCGGAATTGACGAGCCCAGACGCCGCTACCGCCAGTATCCGTTCGAGTTCTCAGGCGGAATGCGCCAGCGTATTGTCATTGCCATAGCTCTTACCGCCGACCCGGATGTGCTTATCTGCGACGAGCCAACCACAGCCCTGGATGTCACGATCCAGGCCCAGATCCTTGAGCTGATCAACAACCTGAAGAAGGAGCGCAACCTCTCTGTCATATTCATCACCCATGACCTCGGTGTCGTGGCCAACATGGCAGACAGGATCGCAGTCATGTACGCCGGAAAGATCGTCGAGTACGGAACCGCAGACGAGGTCTTCTACAGCCCGGCGCACCCGTACACATGGGCTCTTCTCTCATCCGTGCCAGACCTGGACACCAAGGAGAAGCTGGAGTCCATCCCCGGAACCCCACCGAACATGATCTATCCGCCTAAGGGCGATGCCTTCGCTCCCAGAAACAAATATGCTCTTGAAATAGATTTCGAGGAGCAGCCTCCGATGTTCAAGATCACGGACACCCACTATGCGGCCACATGGCTCTTGCATCCGGATGCACCTAAGATGGAGATGCCTGCAGTGGTCACGGAGAGAATCAACCGCATGAAGCAGAAAGGAGGTGCCAGATGAATGATGATGTATTATTGAGCGTCCAGCACCTTTCCATGTATTTCGGAAAGGGCCCCTATGCCAAGAAAGCGGTGGATGATGTCTCCTTTGACATCCATAAGGGCGAGGTCTTCGGCCTTGTCGGAGAGTCCGGCTGCGGAAAGACCACAACCGGAAGGACGATCATCAGGCTCTACAACGCAACAGGCGGAAACGTCTACTTCAAGGGCCAGAGGATCGTTGCGGGCGACCTTGAGTACAGGAAGGAGATCAAGGACCTCCAGGAGAAGCTCAAGGGCGCAAGTGCAGAGGAAGCCGAGAAGTACAAGAGCCGCATCGCAGAGCTCAGGACAGAGATCAAGAAGGCCAGACATGACCAGAAGCATGCCGACAAGAAGCTTGTGACCAAGATCCAGATGATCTATCAGGATCCGGTTGCATCCCTTGACCCCAGAATGACCGTGCGTGAGATAATCGCTGAAGGCCTGAAGATCCAGGGAATCAAGGACAAGGCCTACATCGACGAGCAGGTCTACAAGATGCTGGATACCGTAGGTCTTGTGCGCGAGCATGCCCAGCGCTACCCGCATGAGTTCTCAGGCGGACAGAGACAGAGAATCGGAGTCGCAAGGTCCGTCATCATGAACCCTGAGGTGATAATCGCCGACGAGCCTATCTCCGCACTTGATGTCTCCATCCGTGCCCAGGTGATCAACCTCCTGAATGACCTCAGGAACAGCATGGGTCTTACAATCCTGTTCATCGCCCACGACCTCTCGGTAGTCAAATACTTCTCCGACAGGATTGGAGTCATGTATTTCGGAAAGATGGTTGAGATGGCCAGTAGTGACGAACTCTTCCTGAACCCGCTTCATCCGTACACAAGGTCCCTTCTGTCTGCAATCCCGCAGCCGGATCCCGAGTATGAGAAGGGCAGGACCAGGATCAGCTACAACCCGCTTGTGGACCATGACTACAGCACGGACAAGCCATCCTTCAGGGAGATCAAGAAGGGGCATTTCGTGCACTGCAACCAGGCTGAGTTCGACAGATACCTGAAGATACTGAAGTAAGGCAATGAAGAAGTCAGTCAAGCATCTGATATACTGTGCAGTCACACTGACACTTGTCTTTGTGACTGCAGTCCTGCAGGGACTCTTCAATCCCCCCAGCGGGATGAGGGTCTCTGTCATCATCTGCAACGCGTTCTTCATCATCGGCGTTCTGATGGCAGGAATCGGAATCCTCTCCTGGGCAGGATCGAAGGGCACCTATGATATCTTCAGCTATGCCGGCAAGGTGATCCTGGTCAAGTTCAAGCCCAAGGAGAAGATGCAGTCCTATTACGACTACACCCAGGAGAAGAGCAAGAACCGCAAGGCCTGGCTCAAGGAACTGACCATCTGGGGTGCCATCTGCATTGCAATCTCCGCATTGCTGATCTTTGTCTGATTCCTGCATCTACAACCTCTGCAAAATCGTCTCCAGAATTCTCATGTCTTCATTGATGCTTATCTCAAAGGCTTTCTTGCCGGCATCCTTAATGGAAGATCCGATGTGGTAGAGCTCCTTGTTGTCCAGGATCAAGAAACGGTCATGATTTTCAACGGTCCGTACTGATTGTTGAAATCATTGTACTCCTTGTCTGTTACCTTGCAGCTCTTCTGGTTGGTGATCTGAACCCTTCTAGGGTAACATAAAATAGTCACTGCACCTCTTACGGGTTACGGAAGGAGGAATGCAGTGGCATACAGTAACAAAGTTAGAACAGAAGTCATGAAAGCATTGTCTGAAGGAATGTCCGGGTCGAAGGCCTCACAGGTCTTCAACATCTCTCAACAGACCATCAGCAACTGGAAAAAGAATCCAGACTGGTACCTGAATGGGAAGCAGGAAGAGTACCGGCCTCATGACATAGAAGAAAAAGTTGAGGTTCTACGTCTGATTGAAATGGGCACGCAGTCAATCAGACAAATAGCCAGGAAAAAAGGAATCAGCCAGAACACAATTTGCCGATGGGTTAAGGAAAAGAAACACATTCTTGCTGTATACTCTACAGAGGGGCAGCATCCTGCGACTGCGGTCACATGGAAGCCAGAACCTCTGGAGGACAAGATGGCAAGGAAAGAGCATCCCGATACTAAAGCCGAGAACAAGACGCTCAGGGAGGAGAACCAGTACCTGAAGGCAAAGGTCGCCTATTTGGAGAAACTGATGGAGCTGAGCGGCACTCCGGCCGGAGAGTTCAAAAAAAAACTAGATTCCAAGCCATCAGAGCTGTCCTCGAATCAGGAACCGGACAAGTAAACCTGCTCTGCAGGATAGCCGATGTATCCAGAAAGAACTACTACGCTTTTCTCAAGCGGCCGGACATATCGGAGGATGATGCTGAGATCCTGGGAAACATCATTGTTCTTCAAAAGGAGCATGACAACGGTGTCGGCTACAGGGAAATGACTAGGCTTGTCAGGAGTAGAATCCGCAGACCTGTCAACGCAAAACGGGTTAAAAGACTGATGAAAGAGAACGACCTTCTTTCTTCTGTGAGGAAAAGGAAATTCTCCGAAGAGGTCTATGCCAGACGTAGAGAACTCAAAGGCATGGTACCTCCGGATTTGATCAAACGTTGTTTCTTCTCCCTTGAACCGCGAAGACGTCTAGTAGAGGACATCACATATATCCAGGGCGAAGAGCGTGTGGAGTATCTCAACACCATCTCTGATTTGTTCAACGGTGAGATTCTTGCATGGAGCATCTCGACATCCCCCGATTCCGAGTTGTGCATCGAAACGATTGAGAGGCTCTGCCAGACATGGGGAGATTGCTTTCAGGGAACAATCATCCACAGTGATCTCGGCAGCTCTTACATGTCCTACGAGTACATGAAAGCTGTCAAGAATCATGGCATGATCATGAGTGTAGGAAAGAAAGGCTGTTGCTATGACAACGCTGCCATGGAGTCCCTGAACGGAATCATCAAGACAGAGGCTCTGTACTGCAGATTCGGCAAGACGAAAGTAAGGGAGCGCAGAGTTCCAATCGACGAACTAAGAGAAGCCGTGGTGCGATTTATCGAGTACTACAACAGCGAGAGGCCGAAGAAAAGACTTGGTTGGCTCTCTCCTGTGGAGTTCAGAAACAGGAATCCAAAAGGGACCTATCTTGTCCCGATTTGAAAAAGGCTTGACTACTGGTCAATCTGGTAGGATTATTAGCCTGTCATTAAAGAACTGTTACCCCTCAGGGGTGCAGTGAGAAAAAACATGTCACCCGTTCTGGGTTCAGTGACATAAAAGTGTCACCTTCTAGGGGTCCTATTCATGGTCCATCCTCAATGTTTGCTCTGCCAATTTGGCATTTCAATCCATCTAATTCCTCCTGAGACAACTGAAAACAAAAATCACTCGGAAAACGTCCTTGGTTACGTTTGACTTGTCCAGCATCACCTGAACACCTCTTATGGTGTAGATCCTACTGCGAATGTCATCTTGAGACAGGTCTTACTTTCCTGCTTGCAAAAAAAGCGTGCTTAAGTATGATAGAATCATGTCAGAAATGAAACTCTCACAGCCCAAGTCGGCAAGGACAATAAACACAGCAAGGGTTCTCGGATGCCTGAGGACCCACGACAACCTCTCAAAGGCAGAGACCGCCAGGGTTCTGGACCTCAACAAGGTCTCGACCGGTGAGATTGTGGATGACCTGATCTCCGAAGGTCTTGTCAAGGAGACCGGCAAGATGGAGAGCACAAACGGCAGAAGGCCCATCTGCCTCTCCATTGTCTCAGATGCCCGCTATGTCCTCAGCGTTGACATCGGAAGCAAGAACACCACGGTTGCGCTGTGCAATCTGCTTTCAGAGCCTCTTCATTTCGAGAGAATCCCCACCGTCACAAAGGACAGGAAGGTGGAGGAGTTCTGTGTTGAGATCATCAAGAGCTGCATCCGCGTCATCAGGCTCGCCGACAAGACTAAGATTCTTGGAGCCGGAATCTCCGTGGGAGGAAAGGTCTCAGAGGACGGCAGGACCATAATCAGCTGTCCGTACCTCCCATGGGACAACATCCCCATCGCGGAGGCATTCGAGCAGGTCCTGAAGATGCAGGCGGTGGCCAGAAACAGCACCTATGCCCTTGTCGATGCCGAGCGCTATGCCTCCTACGGTACGGACCTTCTGGTCTCAAATGACCCCATTATATATATAGAATGGGGAAACTCGGTCAACATGGCCCTGGTCTGCGCAGACCGTGTCTTCGGTGCCGGAAACGGCTTTGCCCACCTGAAAGTCTCCCAGACAGGACTTTGCTCCTGCGGTCAGATCGGCTGCCTTGAGGCCAACGTCTCAGCATGGGCGCTTTCCGGAAATACGGAGACGCACCTGAAGGATCTCTGGACCAAGGTCGAGAAAGAAACCCTCCAGTGCATGGCCAATGCAATTGCCATGACAGTGCAGATCACTGGCTCAAGCAAGGTGGTGATAAGCGGGGAGGGTGCCACAATCACTGATTACTGCCTCCGCGAGCTTCAGAAGCTCTGCCCCGGAATGGAGATCACAAGGTCCAACCTTGGCGAGAAAGCCAACATAATGGCAGCAGCGGAGATTGCCCTGGACAAGTGGGTCTACATGACATCCATGCTGGAGAAGATGCGATCCTGGCTGTGAGAGCCTTCAAAGTAAAAATTTTTTTTCAAACGAGAAATTAAAAATTTAAAAAAATTATTAAAAATCCATTGACGTACAGCTGAGTATGAGTTATAAAGTATAGCAGGGAAAACATATTAGCTTAAAAGGAAATGGAGAAACAATGAAGAAAGCACTGATTATTCTGACAGTTCTTCTCATTATCTTGGGAGCAGCATTCGCTGAAACCAAAAGCGGAAATACCTTCAGAATCAAGTCTCAGGTAGGCCGCGTCACCATAGAGCAGGCAAATGAGCAGACAAAGCTGTACTCCATCAAGGTCTCAACCGGTGATAATGAGAGCACATCAGAAGACACCAATTACTATCTTTCTGGTTACAACATCGCAGAGGAAGACGTCGTCGTGCTCCTCGAGGTGATACAGAACGCCATGACAAGGACTGATGAGTCAATCACGCTCACGGCTGATGTCAGCCCGTTCTCTCTGGCTGATGACACAGGAACCTACGCATCAGAGGGTATCCTTATAGATAGTGTGAAGGGTAATCCTGAGAACAACAGCATGGCAGTTGAGACCGAGGTTGACAATTTCAGGAAGAGACTGAGCCTGTCTTTGGCATATGCCGGAGCCTCTGAGGAAGTGGAGGCGGGTACTAAGATCGCCACATTCCGCATTGTCTGGACAAAGAAGCCTGAACTGGCAGAGCATCCTGGCGTCTACACCGCGGATATCACCCTCACATATGACATCACGTGAGGCTGATGCCAGGCGTGAAAAAAGAAGGTTGAAATTCCTTTTAAAAAATCTTTAAAAATTTTTAAAAAAATTTTGAAAAATAGTTGACAACTTGACGACATATGTATTACATTATCGTTGGGCATTAAAAAAACATATAATCTTTCAAAGGAAGAGGAAAAGAAAAATGAAAAAAGCTATTACAATTCTTGCAATGATCGCAATCGTCGTCGGCGCAGTGTTCGCAGATGCACCTGTCGGAGAGACCCAGAGAATCACAATCAAGTCTGTCGTCGAGAGAGTCGACCCGCAGTATCAGCTCAAGGGTGT
>CACZJR010000009.1 GCA_902781545.1 uncultured Spirochaetales bacterium
CTGTGGCGGTGCAGAGTCTCTCATAGTCCTCACGTGGGAATTTTGAGTCTATCGGAAGCAGCACATGCTCGCCTTCCTGTGATCCCGGAAGCTTGACCGCGAACTCCACAGGGTCGCGGCTTGTGCGCTTGGTGACTACATTCTTCAGGTACTGCTCCGGAAGAAGGATCTCCTGGAGGATGCGCTCTGCCTGAAGCTCTCCCCACATTCCGCGGGCCTTGACGTTTGTAAGCACCTTCTCAAGGTTTCCCACACCCTGTGCAAGGACCTGCATCTCACCGAGCTGCTTATAGACGCTCTCCAGCTGGTCTCCGACCTGCTTGAACGATGCTGAGAGCCTGGTCTCAAGAGTGCTCTGCAGCTTCTCCTCAACCGTCTGGCGCATCTGCTCAAGGCGCCTCTCATTGTCCTTCTGGATGTCAGAGAGCTTGCTCTCGACTGTCTTGGTCAGCTTGTCGTTGCCGGTTGAGAACTGGACTAGGCGGGAGTCCACCAGTGTGTTGAGCTGGCTGCTGCGTCTGTCCAGGCCGTCCAGGCGTGTGCTGGTGACTGTCAGCGCCTGCTCTATGCGCCTGAGGCTTTCCTCTGTGGAGGCGAGCTGTCTTGAGATGTTGTTCAGAGCTTCTGAATTGTCTGTCTTCTTCGACAGCTTTGAGATGACAATTACCAGGAGAATTATTGTTATCAGGCCTGTGGCCAGAAGAATGTACTGCATACTGAGAAAGTAACACCAAAACGGCCGATTTACAATGTTGTAAGAGTATTACAGGGAAAAAACCGTTTGCTGTTTTTCCTTGCGCTTCCTATAATGTAACAGCTTCATTCAGGAGCCCGGAGAGAGAGGATGATTGAATCAAGGATCGATACAGTCCGTCATGAGAACGGTGAGATGCAGCGCTATCAGGTGGTCTCAGGCTTTGCGTGGAATGACCTTGATTTCGTGCAGGCGCCGTTCAGCAAGGAAGCTTTCTCCGAGATCTGTAGGATTTACGGGAAGTTCAATGTCCCCAAGCACTCATCACTGTATGGGATATTCCTCCTTTTCCATGTCCCGGAGGGCATTGAGTGCCCTTATCCGTATGAGGGGCCTTTCGGCCTTGTTTTCGACAGGCAGCTTGCAGCGGCAGAGGCTCTGAGGAATCTTGTGAGGGAAGGGAAGATACGCAATGAGAACAGGACGTTGGTTGTTGATGATCCTGATGCAAAGGCATTTCTGGACAGGCTTGAGAGAAGCGGATGGCTTCATGTCTATTGCGGAGACCGCTCAGGTGAGGTGAACATAATGCCGATCGGGGAGGATCTTGGCTTTTTGAGCTCTGTCAGTCCCACGTCTCAGATGATCTGCAACTCGCACTTCTTTGTGATGGACGTCTTTGACGCAGACTCACCTTATGATCTTTATGGAAGTCCGTTCGGAATGACTGTCAGAAACGGGATCATGAGCATTCCCCCTCTTAGCGGGAGGGAGGCCCTTGTGGTTGACCTTGACGGAAAGCCCTCAATTGCAAGGTTTGACATCAGGGACATCCCGGTCATGATTCAGGGAAAGACTTTCAGGCACGGGGTGAACTGCACGGTTTACAGAAGACCGGAGACAAGAATGACCCCGCCCGAGCCGGGCCTTGATGTGGTTGTGACAGGTGATGAGGTCGCGGCCTCCCATGAAGGGGGCTCTGTGATGGTCCCGACATCAGGATTCGTGATTCATACAGATGAGACTTTGAGGAAAGAGCCGTCTCCTGTGCAGTATCTCGGCTTTGATGACTGCCTGTTTGCAGTACAGGTGGGTTCTTCTGTGGTAAAGGACGGCAAGGTGATGGATCACTTTGAATCTGAGTTCTACGACTATAAGAAAGACCCTGTCCCATATCCTCCGACGCTTTATCCGCTGGATTATGAGAGAAAAAGGGCACCCAGGTTGGCTATATGCTCCGATGCTGACGGAGACCCGGCAATTGTCTGGGCGGAGGGGCCTTCGAAGCTGGGGTACAGGTTCGGAGAGGAGAGCTGCGGGGCATCGCTTCTTGAGTTTGGGCAGTACTGTCATTCGATAGGCATGACAAATGCGCTGAACCTTGACGGCGGAGGGTCTGCAGAGATATTCATGGGCGGAAAGCTTCTTCTGCATGTCTCCGGCCGTAATGATGACAACACAGATGCAGAGCGGCCTGTTCCGATGGGCCTGATGGTCAGATGAAAGGAGATCGCAGATGACAATTGATCAGAAAGTGCGCCAGATGATAATGCCTTCCTTCAGGTTCTGGAAACCGGATGAAACTGAGGCCCTGCCTGCCGAGACAATGGCCCGTAAACTGGGTGAGCAGCATTTCGGAGGGATAATTCTTTTCTCTGATAACATCGTCAGCTCTGAGCAGACTGCATCTTTTTTGAGAATGGTCAGGAAGGCGAACTCGGAGACCGGGGGTTCTGTGCCATACTTCTTTGCCATTGATCAGGAGGGCGGCCAGTCCAGCAGGTTGACCGGAGGCACAATGATGTGCGGAAACATGGCCCTTGGCGCAGCCAATGACGAGTCAGTTGTCACTGAGACGGTTCAGGTATTGGGATCGGAGATCTCCGAGGTGGGATTTAATGTTGATTTTGCACCTGTTCTGGATGTCAATGACAATCCTGCTAACCCCATTATCGGGATAAGGTCATTCTCTGATGATCCGGAGATTGTGGCACGTCTTGGCCGCTCATTCATCAAGGCTCTTCACAATCAGGGCATAATGGCTGCATCAAAGCATTTCCCGGGACACGGCAATGCCGCTGTGGACAGCCATGTTGGTCTGCCTGTTGTGGACAAAAGCCTTGAGGAGCTGCAGAAGACGGAGCTTGTCCCGTTCAAGGCGGCATCAGATATCACGGACATGATGATGACCGCCCATATCCAGTTCCCGCAGATAGAGAAGGACACTTATGTGTCAAAGGAGACGGGGGAGAAGGTCTTTCTTCCTGCCACTTTGTCAAAGACCATCATCTCCGATGTGCTGAGGAAGGACCTGGGCTTTGATGGGGTGGTTGTCACTGACGCAATGGTCATGGGTGCCATATCCAGGCATTTTGACATGCTTGACGCTGCAAGGCTTGCGATCAACGCAGGCGTTGACCTGATACTGATGCCCATGGAGCTGTATTCAGAAGCATCCTTCAAGGCTATGGATGACTATGTCAACGCTATTGTGCGCATGGTGGAAGAGGGCAAGATTCCCGAGTCCCGCATAGATGAGTCGGTGGGAAGGATTCTCGCGCTTAAGGAAAAATATAAGAGTTCGGATGAGCCTAAATGGATCTCAGACTGGAGATCACACGCTCCGTTCAGATGGAGGACGGCCTTCAAGTCCGTGACACTTCTGAAGGACAGGGAAAGGACTCTTCCGCTCACAGGAAAGGAGAGGGTTCTTGTCATCTGTCCGTCAGTCTTCGCGCGTCTTTCAGTTGAGGAGTCAGTAGGCATGATGGAGAGAAGCGCAATCATTCCTGAGGAGCATGTGATTGACATCCGGATGGAAGGTGAGGCAGGAGCTCTTCCTCTGGACTATGATGTCTATGTCGTTATCTCGGAGAACAAGTGCGATGTCCGGATTCCAGAAGGCCTTGGCAAGAAGACCGTGTTCATTAGCTCCTGTCTTCCTTATGACACCGCATCTGCGACAGATTATGATGCGGTTCTTGCCTGCTACGGTTATGCCGGGGCGATCAATCTCTGCGCATGCTTCAGCGCCTTGTTCGGGACATTCAACCCCAAAGGAAGACTTCCTGTGGCTGTTCCGGGTCCTGATGGTAGGACGATAATTTGGAAAAGGGGAGACAGAGTCAGTTCACATTGACCTGGATCAGGTCGTTTACGATCTCACGCACCTTCTGCTTGTTCTGCGGGAAATAGACCATGTGGAACAGGTATGTCTCAAGCATGATTGTGAGCTTGTCCGCCACATCCTGTGCGCTGCATTTCTTCATCTTCTCTTCCTTGATTGCCTGACGGATCAGTCTTGCGAAGAAAAGATTCAATTTTGCGGTCCTGCGTGATACTGTCTCAGGAAGGTCCTCGAACCTGTCGATCATCTTGAGGAAGTTGCCGACCTGTTTCTCGAACGTGTCCGCCTTGTCCATGATGTCATTTGATATCAGGCGGAGCTTCTCAACAGGATCCTTCACGGATTTCCAGTTCTCTGACGCATACTGTGAGAATGCAAGGTCAGTGGTGTATTTCACAGCCTCCTGATAGAGCTGTGACTCATCCTTGAAATACTGGTATACGGTGGTTCTGGACAGACCGCACTCGGAGGCGATGAGGCTGAGATTTGCGTTCTTTCCCTCCTGGGCATAGACTGCAAGTGCCGCAGCCATTATTTCCCTTTTTCTCTGCTCGTGGTCTATCTTCTTTGGCATATTGACATTATAGACCAAAATGTCTGAATCGTAAAGAAAGTTGCCGTTTTGCCAACGTTTTTGTATTTTAGTGTCATGATGCTGGTTTGCGACAGGGATTATGTCCCTGAAACATACTAGCGAGGGGTTAAAATGAACATTGACAAGTTTACTATAAAAATGAAGGAGGCTCTTCAGGGAGCCGAGAACCTTGCCACAAGGTACAATAACGCTGAGATCGGCAATGAGCACATGTTCCTGGCCATGCTCCAGCAGCAGGACGGAATAGCGGAGCCGCTTTTCGCAAAGGTGGGGATAGACTTCCAGGGTCTTCTGAATGAGACCCGCGCTATAGTTGACAGGCTCCCTAAGGCCTATGGCGGGGCCGTGAACATCGGACTCTCACGTGGCCTTTACCAGATTCTGACAAATGCGCAGACTGAGGCGGACAAGTTCAAGGACGAGTATGTCTCAACAGAGCATGTGATTCTTGCGATGCTTGATGATGACGGTCAGATAGGCCGTCTGCTCAAGCGCTACGGGGTGACCCGTGACGCCCTGATGCAGGCTCTTCAGAGCATCCGCGGAAGCCAGCGTGTGACCGACCAGGATGCAGAGAGCAAGTACCAGGCCCTCCAGAAATACTGCCGTGACATGACAGCCCTTGCCAGACAGGGCAAGATGGATCCGGTGATCGGTCGTGATGAGGAGATCAGGCGTGTCATGCAGGTCCTGTCCAGGAAGACAAAGAACAATCCTGTCCTGATCGGAGAACCGGGAGTAGGTAAGACCGCCATTGTCGAGGGTCTTGCCCAGAGGATTGTTGGCGGCGATGTGCCGGACTCACTCAAGGACAAGAGCCTTCTCTCACTTGATGTCGGCGCGCTTGTGGCCGGCGCCAAGTTCCGCGGTGAGTTCGAGGAACGCCTCAAGGCGGTTGTGAACGAGATAACAAGAAGCGAGGGAAGGATAATCCTCTTCATTGATGAGCTTCACACCATTGTCGGCGCAGGCGCAGCAGAGGGCTCTACCGATGCATCCAACCT
This sequence comes from uncultured Spirochaetales bacterium, assembly GCA_902781545.1. GTDB lineage: Bacteria > Spirochaetota > Spirochaetia > Sphaerochaetales > Sphaerochaetaceae > UBA9732. The sequence continues at coordinate 5,421 of CACZJR010000009.1, forward strand.
TATCAAGCCGGCTCTTGCACGTGGAGAGCTTCATGCAATAGGAGCCACAACGCTGGATGAGTACCGCAAGTACATAGAGAAGGACAAGGCCCTGGAGAGAAGATTCCAGCCCGTTTATGCGTCAGAACCCTCCGTGGAGGACACCATTTCCATCCTCCGTGGAATCAAGGACCGCTATGAGGTCCATCACGGAGTGCGTATCAAGGACGATGCCCTTGTTGCCGCCGCTGTTCTCTCAAACAGGTACATCACCAACAGGTTCCTGCCTGATAAGGCGATTGACCTCATTGATGAGGCAGCCAGCCAGCTCAAGATCGAGATTGAGAGCCAGCCGGAGGAGCTTGATAAGATAGAGCGTAAGCTGATGCAGCTTCAGATAGAGCAGCAGGCTCTCTCAAAGGAGGATGACCCCTCATCTAAGAGCAGGCTTGAGAAGATCAATTCTGAGCTTGCAGACCTGAAGAACACCCGTGACGCCATGCACCTCAGGTGGGAGAACGAGAGAAGCGCCATAGAGGGAATCCGTGAGAAGAAGTCCCGTCTGGAGGAGCTCAGGACACAGGAGAGCATTGCCGAGCGTAACGGTGATTTCGCAAAGGCCGCCGAGATTGTCCACGGCCAGATTCCCCAGCTCCAGAAGGAGATTGAGGAGGACAGCGAGAGGCTCAAGGCCGTTCAGGGAGACAACAAGCTCCTCAGGGAGGAGGTCGATGAGGATGATATTGCCAGAATCGTGTCCTCCTGGACCGGAGTTCCTGTTGCCAAGATGCAGGGCTCTGAGATGCAGAAGTACCTGAACCTTGAGAAGACGCTCTCCGAGAGGGTGATAGGTCAGGATGAGGCCATTGCCGCAGTTGCAAACGCAATCAGGCGTAACAAGACCGGAATAGGCGATGAGCACAGGCCTCTAGGGTCCTTCCTCTTCGCAGGTCCTACAGGAGTAGGAAAGACGGAGCTTGCCAAGGTTCTTGCATCCATGCTGTTTGATGATGAGAAGGCCCTTACCCGTATTGACATGTCCGAGTACATGGAGAAGTTCAGCGTGTCACGTCTGATCGGAGCACCTCCAGGATATGTAGGCTATGATGAGGGAGGCCAGCTGACCGAGGTTGTCAGAAGACGCCCGTATTCCGTTGTGCTCTTTGATGAGATAGAGAAGGCACACCCGGATGTGTTCAACGTCCTTCTGCAGATACTGGATGACGGAAGGCTCACTGACGGTCAGGGCAGACTGGTGGACTTCACCAACACCATCATAATCATGACCAGCAACCTGGGAAGCCGTCAGCTGATGGAGGCTCCGGACATCAAGACCGGTCATGAGGCAGTGATGGAGGTCATCAGGGGAGCCTTCAAGCCTGAGTTCATCAACAGGATAGATGAGATCATCATCTTCAACCGCCTTGGCAAAGAGCAGATCTCCGCGATTGTGAGCCTGCAGCTCAAGAAGCTTGCCCAGAGGCTTGCGAACAGGAATCTCACCCTCAAGTGGGATGACAGTGTGGTTGATATGGTCAGCGAGGCAGGCTTTGACCCGGATTACGGTGCAAGACCGATCAAGCGTGCCATCCAGACAATGGTCGAGAACCCGCTTGCAGTTGACATGCTGCACGGACGTTTCAGTGACGGCGATACTATACTTGTGAGCGCGCCTAACGGACAGCTGGAGATCAGTAGACAGGCATGATCACGGCTTTGTAGGATGCATCATCATCTATGTCCGTTGACCAGGATGAGTCTTCAAATGATGGCTCATATACATCAAAAGACCTGAGAATCTTGCTTACAGAGCAGTTGTCAGGATATTTCAGGATAACATCTTTCAGTCCCGGAGCATGCAGTACAGGGTGCCCCGGGATTCTTTTTCCGTCCTTCTCATAAAAGGGTCTGACTGCATCGTGATTGTCCAGAAGGGGAACAAGTCTCTCATAATGCTCTGCGGTAATCAGAGGCATGTCTGCAAGGGAGATGAAGAAGGGGCTGTCTTCTTCTGCCTGTCTGACTCCTGTCTTTGTTGAGCTGAACTGGCCGCTTCTGTAAGCGGGATTGTTCACTATCAGCATCTCAAGTCTTGCATCGGTATCCTCAATGAAGGCCCTGCAAGGCTTTAGGGCTTTCTCCACTGACTGATGCCTGTAGCCTGTGACAACAACAAGGCGACAAGCTGTGTCTGTTCTCCTGGAATAGGAGGAGAGGAACTCAAGGGCCTGCATGCAGCAGTGTGTGACCATGGGGCTGTCCTTGTACGGAAGGAGCATCTTGTTCTCTTTTCCCATCCGTGAGGATGTTCCTGCTGCAAGCATGATTATTGTCATAACAACTTTACCAACGATTTCCTTTTAATTAATATTTTGAACCATGTTGGCGGTATTTATCAACTGTGGTGCAGTCATTCTCGGATCATTGATCGGGCTTCTTGTGGGAAAACACCTCAAGGACAGCTTCAAGGAGGTTGTCTTTGCCTGCAGCGGGCTCATCACACTTGTCATGGGCGTCCAGATGGCCATGCAGTCAGGAAATTTCCTTGTCCTTTTGATTGCCCTGCTGATCGGCGGTGCCATAGGCTATCTGCTGAAGATCGAGGACAGGGTTCTCTCTCTTGGTGACAGGCTGGGCAAGGTCACCCACAGCTCAGACAAGGAGGGCGGGACACAGAACTTTGCCAAGGGCTTCCTAACGGCATCGGTCCTGTTCTGCTCCGGTGCCATGAGTGTCGTGGGTTCCATTCAGGCTGGCACCACAGGTGAGATGACCACAATCCTGATCAAGAGCGTGATGGACGGCTGCATGGCCGTGGTCTTTGCCTCCATCTATGGAGTAGGGGTCATGTTCTCCTTCCTGTTCATCCTTGTATATCAGGGTTTCTTCACACTTGCTGGCGGCTGGCTTGAGCCTCTTCTGGGAACAGTGGGGATCAATGAGCTTTCCGCAGAGGGCGGGGTGCTTCTGCTGATGATCGGTTTCGGACTTCTGAAGATACGGGAGTTCAAGACAGCCAATTTCCTGCCTGCCCTGATTTTTGCTCCCGTTTTGGGAATTCTTGTGGATAAGATCCTTTAAGCTCAGTGACGCCTTGCATCCTCAAGGGATGTGTCGATGTCCGGATTGAGGGGGACAGGACAGCTGCCTGTGCTCCAGATCTGGCTGGCATACTCGCGGATTGTCCTGTCAGAGGAGAACTTGCCGCTTGAGGCCACGTTGAGAATCGCCTTGCGGTTGAACAGCTTGAAGTTGTCCCTGTACAGGTCCAGTGCCTCCTGATGGCGGTCGGCGTACATGCGCAGGTCCGCGAAGATGAAGTACTTGTCACCGTGGTCGAATATGTCGGCGAAGAGCTGGTCAAAGGCATGCGGGTCTCCGACGTTAAAGAAGTTGGACCTGATCAGGTTTACCGCGGCAAGGATCTCCTCATCATTGTTGATGAAATCAAACGGATTGTAGTTTCCCCTCATGGCAGAAATCTGATCCTCCGTATGGCCGAAGATGAAGATGTTGTCATTTCCGACTTCCTGGGCTATCTCCACATTGGCTCCGTCGAGAGTTCCGATTGTCAGGGCTCCGTTGAGCATGAACTTCATGTTTCCTGTGCCTGATGCCTCAAGACCTGCGGTTGAGATCTGCTCGCTGAGGTTTGTGGCCGGGATGATGTTCTCTGCCATAGTTACCCTGTAGTTTGGCATGAAGTGCACATGAAGCTTCTTGTTCACTGTCTCGTCTGAGTTCACAAGGTCCGCGACACTGTTGATGAACTTGATTGAGAGCTTTGCATTGACATAGCCCGGAGCGCTCTTTCCGCCGAAGAGGAATGTCGTGGGCGGGAATGACTCGTAATAAGATCTGTCGTTCTTGAGCCTGAGGTAGATCAGGACCACGTTGAATGCATTGAGAAGCTGTCTCTTGTACTCATGGATCCTCTTGACCTGGACGTCGAAGATCGTGTCCGGATCAAGGATGATCCCGCAGTCCCTCTTAAGGAAGTTCGCTGCGTTTCTCTTGTTCTGTGCCTTGATCTTTGCGAACTGCTTTGCGAATGAGGCATCGTCCGCATACTTGCGCAGCTTTGAGAGCTTGTCGGCATCTGTTATCCAGTCCGGTCCGATTGTCTCCGTGATGAGGTCAGCAAGGCCCGGGTTCGCGGAAAGCAGCCATCTTCTGGGTGTTATTCCGTTGGTCTTGTTCTGGAACTTCTCCGGATAGATCTTGTTGAACTCCGGGAACATCGAGTTCTTCAGGAGCTCGGTATGAAGCTGTGCCACTCCGTTTACGGCATGGCTTCCGATTATGGCGAGGTTGGCCATCCTGACATGTTTGGGGTTTGACTCCTCTATGATGCTGACCTTTGAGATAGCCTGGTTGTCCATGGGGAAGTAGGCGATTGCATGCCTGATGAACCTGGCGTTGATCTCATAGATAATCTGCATGTGCCTGGGCAGGATCTCCTGCATCATGGGGACGGACCACTTCTCAAGTGCCTCCGGCATGAGGGTGTGGTTGGTGTAACCCATGCACTGCTTGGTGATGTCCCATGCCGTGTCCCAGTCAAGCCCCTCCTGGTCAAGGAGGATCCTCATGAGCTCCACGACCGCGATTGACGGATGGGTGTCATTGAGCTGGATTGCCGAATACTTGGGCAGCTCCCTGATGTCGCTGCTTATCTGCTTGAACCTTCTCATGATGTCCGCAAGTGAGCATGCGACAAAGAAGTACTGCTGCTTGAGCCTCAGGACCTTTCCCATGTACTGGGTGTCATTGGGGTAGAGGACCTGGCTTATGTTCTCCGCCTTGACCTTGTCACGTACGGCCCTTGCATAGCTTCCGTCGTTGAAGTCCGCGAAATTGAAGTCCTCGACAGCCTTTGCGCTCCACAGCCTGAGGGTGTTTACGGTCCTTCCGCCATAACCGATGATCGGCATGTCATAGGCCATTCCTATGACCTGGTCGGTATCCACCCACTTGTAGTTGTCCCTGCCGTTCTCTCGGATCATCTCGACCCTGCCGCCGAAGTTGACCGTGAACTTCAGGTCGGGTCTTGGAATCTCCCACGGGTTTCCGTCCCTGAGCCAGTTGTCGGGCTGCTCGAACTGGTAGCCGTCCTTGATCTGCTGCCTGAAAATCCCGTAGTTGTACCTGATCCCGTATCCGAAGGAGGGGATGTCCAATGTTGCCATCGAGTCCAGGAAGCATGCCGCAAGTCTGCCGAGACCGCCGTTGCCGAGTCCTGCGTCCGGCTCCACGTCTGCAAGCTCCTCATAGGTGTATCCAAGGTCCTTGAGCGCCTTTGCGACCTCGTCCTTGAGTCCCATGTTGGTTATGTTGTTGGTCATTGCACGGCCCATGAGGAACTCAAGGGAGAGATAGTAGACTCTCTTTGCCTTTGCCTTCTGATGGGTCTTCCTGGAGATGTCCCACTGATGGATGATCCTGTCACGGATGGCATATGCAAGGGCGTCATAGCGGCCCTGCATGGAGGTGTGGAACACATCGGCATCCTGTGTGTACTTCAGGTGCTCTGCGAAATCGTGCTCGATGGCACTTGCCGTATATGAGATTCTGGTGTTTTCAGTCTTGGGAGCCGCTTTTTTCACGTTTTTGTCGGCTGTTGTCTTGGTCTGGGCCATGTTGAGTCCTGTTTCTTGAAATTTCCGGCGTTGCTTATTCCTAAAAATGAAAGAAGATAGCAATGCCGATGCAGAGCATATCAGAAAAAACAGGCCTGTTCAATAACGGGATGTGGCATTCTGATGGGCCTGAGTGAAAAAGATACAATATTCTATATTTAATAAAATGCAGCGCCAAAAATGGCGTAAATGCATCTTCCAATTGAAAAAGAGTTCAGGTTATTGACAAACTTGTTTCGTTTTTGTTAAGTTACATTCTGCACGTTTACACACTGGCACTATGCCCTTGTAGCTCAGTCGGTAGAGCACCACCATGGTAAGGTGGGGGTCAGCGGTTCAAATCCGCTCGGGGGCTTCTGTTGGCGGTAAGTCACGTGGGAACCGGAAATTACAGGCTTTGGCCGTAAGGAGATAGAGATATGGCAGACAAGAAGAAAAGTCCTGTTGAGAAGATCGCTCTTCAGTGCTCAGAGTGCAAGAGGAAGAACTACACAACAGAAAAGAATCGCCGTAACAATCCCAACAAGCTCGAACTGATGAAGTATTGTCCTTTCGAGAGAAAGCACACACTGCATCGTGAGACAAAGGTAAAGTAAGCCGCTGGCTTTCAGATAGAGGAAATATAGGCCAGTAGCTCCAACGGTTAGAGCACTGGTCTCCAAAACCGGGTGTTGGGGGTTCGAATCCCTCCTGGCCTGTAGAATCCTCTGTTCAGGAGATTTAGATGAAGAAGTTTTTCAGGTACTTGAAAGAATGCAGACTCGAGATGAAGAAGGTTGCATGGCCCAACAGAGCCACAATCCTTTCATCTACAAAGCTTGTTCTTATTACAACCATCATCTTCGCCATTCTTCTCGGTCTCGTTGATTTCCTTCTGATGAGACTGATTTACCTCATTTTCTAAGGAAGGCTATCATGGCAAGAGAGTGGTATACCGTACACACCTATTCAGGCTACGAGCAGAAGATCGAGAAGCTCATCCGCAGGATGATGGAGCTTGATCCGAAGTTCGCATCAGTGTGCCTTGACGTCAAGGTTCCGTTCGAGACTGTCATTGAGACAAAGGACGGGGTCAAGAAAGAGGTCAAGCACAAGGTTCTTCCCGGTTATATCCTGGTTGAGCTTGACCTGCCTGAGGATGACTCCTGGAAGGGTTATTGCACCCAGATCAAGAGAATCCAGGGTGTTACGGGATTCCTTGCCGCCTCAAGGTCCTCCAGACCTATCCCGCTCACAAAGGATGAGATGAACAACATCCTCCAGAAGACAGGCGAGATCAAGGCGGAGAAGACCTTCAGGCCAAAGCAGAGTTTCAATGTAGGAGAGAACGTCAAGGTCATGGAAGGCCCGTTCTCCGGTTTCTCCGGTGTTATCGAGGAGATCAACAACGAGAAAGGCCGCATCAAGGTCTCTGTGGAGATTTTCGGCCGTCCGACTCCTGTGGAGATCGAGTTCTCGCAGGTTGAGAAGATCTGATAATCACTGCCGTGCGGTACCGGATGTTGCCGCGCGGAGAGTATGACATACGTCCGTTTGAAATATGAAAAACTCCTCTTCGGAGGAAGCTGATGCACGAAGCAGAAGCTGACCCGGAAAGGTGGGAGCCTGATCGTATGACAGGCGTTAATACCAGCGTGGAGGTCTGAACATTCCGCCAACCCAGGCAAGGCCGTTCACGTAAGGAGAGAAATATGGCAAAGAAAAAGGTTACTGCAATCATCAAGTTGCAGTGTCCGGCCCAGAAGGCCACACCGGCACCACCGATCGGTCCGGCTCTCGGCCCTCACGGTGTAAGCGCACCTCAGTTTGTCCAGCAGTTCAACGAGAAGACAAGACAGTTTGAACCAGGTCTGACAATCCCAGTAGTCATCACAGTCTATGCTGACAGATCATTCTCTTTCATTCTGAAGACTCCTCCAGCAGCCGTTCTGATCAAGAAGGCTTTGGGTCTTGAGACTGCAAGCGGTGTTCCAAACAAGCAGAAGGTCGGTACTCTCACACAGGCTCAGCTTGAGGAGATTGCCAAGGTCAAGATGCCTGATCTGAACGCAAATGACATCGAAGCTGCAAAGCGCATTGTCGCCGGAACAGCAAGATCAATGGGCGTGGAGGTGGAGAAATGAAGCGCGGCAAGAAATATCAGGAAGCTGTAAAGAAGTACGACAAGGCTAAGATCTACACCATTTCTGAAGCTGCCGGACTGGTCAAGGAGCTTTCATACGCAAAGTTCGATGAGACAGTTGAGCTTCATATCAAGCTTATGCTCAAGAAGAGCCAGAGCGTCAGAGACACCGTTGTCCTGCCGAATCAGTTCTCAGCAGAGAAGAAGATCCTCGTATTCGCAAAGGGAGACAAGGCACAGGAGGCTTTGGATGCCGGAGCAGCATACGTCGGTGACAATGATCTGATTGAGAAGATCCGCGGCGGTTGGATGGACTTTGATGTGGCAGTCGCGACACCTGACATGATGAAGGATGTCGGTCGTCTCGGTCCTATCCTTGGTAGAAGAGGCCTCATGCCGAACCCCAAGACACAGACCGTCACAATGGATATCAAGGGCGCTCTTGCAGAACTCCGCAAGGGAAGAACTGAGTTCCGTTCAGACAAGACCGGTGTTGTTCACATGGCTATCGGTAAGGTTTCCATGGATGCAGACAAGATTGCTGAGAACGCAACAGTCGCAGTCAAGGAGATCTTCAAGAAGAAGCCGGCTGACGCAAAGGGAGACTTCGTGGTCAGCACAGCTCTTGCATCAACAATGGGCCCAGGCGTCATGGTTGATACAAAGGAACTGCAGTAAGCAGGAGGTGAGATATGGAATATCAGACAAAAGTGAACGCAACAAAGGAAGCCGCTGTAAAGCAGCTCAAGGATGAGTTCGGTCAGTACTCCGGTTTCATCTTCGCGGATTATCGTGGTCTTACAGTCGCCCAGCTCTCAGATCTGCGCAAGCAGCTCAGAGCCAAGGACTCAGTCTGCCGCATCGTCAAGAACCGCTATGCTAAGATCGCTTTGCGTGAGCTCGGACACAACGGAGTTGACGAGGATCTGGTCGGACCGACTGCTGTCATTCTCGCAAGAGGTGATGAGCAGAGCGCAATTGCCAAGATTGTCATCGATGCCCAGAAGGGTACCGAGAACAAGCTCAATGTTCGCGGTGGTTTCCTGGACGGAAGAGTCTTCGACGCTGCACAGGTTGATGCTTTCTCAAAGCTCCCGGGCAGACTCGAGCTCATCAGCCACTTGATGGCCACAATGATGGCCCCTGTCCAGAAGGTCGCAGCAACTCTGCTGGCTTACAAGGAGAAGCTCGAGGGCGGCTCCGCAGCAGAGGCAAAAACAGAATAATGACGGCCTTAGTCTTCAAAGTACCATGCTACGGCCGTTGAAGAAAAAAATTTTATAAGGAGAAGATAATATGGCTACAAGAGATGAGATTTTAGAGTCTATTGCGAACATGACTGTGATGGAGGTTGCTGACCTCATCAAGGCTATGGAAGAGAAGTTCGGTGTCACAGCCGCTGCCGCTGCTGTCGCAGTCGCCGCTGGTCCTGCAGCACCTGCAGAAGAAGTCGAGGAGCAGACAGAGTTCGATGTCATCCTCAAGTCCTTCGATGCTTCAAAGAAGATCGCTGCCATCAAGGCTGTCAGAGAAGTCAGTGCTGACCTCGGACTCAAGGAAGCCAAGGAGCTCGTTGAGGCTGGTGGAAAGGTCAAGGAGGGAATCTCCAAGGCTGATGCACAGGCTGTCAAGGAGAAGCTTGAGGCTGCCGGTTGCGTGGTAGAGATTAAATAATCTGCCTTTAAAATGAACCTCCAGGGCCTGAAAACGGCCCTTGGAGGATTTTCTGTCTTTATTTGACGTTTTTCATTTGTTTTTTCATCTGCATGAGATTGCAGCAGTTTATCAACTGATTTGGGGGGTACAAGATGGTTGCCAAAGGCAAGCCCATAAACCGAACCTACATCGGAGCTGACTTCGAAGAAGTATGTGAGCTCCCAGACCTGATTGGAATCCAGAAGGACTCCTACGAGAACTTCCTCCAGAGCAACAGGCTCAAAGCCGGTCTGCCTCTTGACGAGAAGAGCGGACTTGAGGAGGTCTTCAGATCAATATTCCCGATTGACGGACCGAACGGTGAGATGAGCCTCAGATATGAGTCCTACTCACTTGATTTTGACAAGATCAAATACTCGGAGACAGAGTGCAAGAAGAAGGGACGCACATACAGCGTGCCTCTCAGAGCTGTCATCAGCCTTGCCCTCACCGCCAACGACGAGATAAGGGAAAAGGATATCTTCTTGGGTGACATACCCCTTATGACCGACAGGGGAACCTTCATTGTCAACGGTGCCGAGCGTGTCGTTGTCAGCCAGATCCACAGATCCCCGGGTGTCATTTTCACCACAGAGAAGGGTGTCTATTCTTCAAGGATCATCCCGTACCGCGGCTCATGGCTCGAGTTCGAGATTGATGAGAAGAAGAAGGTCATCTGCACAAAGATCGACAGAAAGAAGAGAATACTCGGTACCCTGTTCCTCAGGGCTATCGGTTATGATACACGTGAGAAGATCATCGCCGCCTTCTATGCAACAAAGACCGTCGAGCTGAATGACAGCACAAAGATGGACCTGGACGGAATGTTCCTCGCAAAGGACATCTACGTCACTGCAGAGGACGGTGAGAACCACAAGATCCTCCAGGCCGGTACCGCACTCGATGCCAACTACATCGAGCAGATGATCAGCTTCGGAGTCACCTCAGTCGAGATCGTGGACATGGATGCGGAGAACTCCCTGCACAGACCGATGATCCTGAAGTGCTTCGAGATCGAGGAGTCAAAGTACACCAACAGCGGAATCAGTGATGAGCCGACAAAGGACGAGGTCCTTAGCGCCATCTACAGCATCCTCATGCCCGGTGAGATGATCACCACAGAGAGAGGAGAGAGGGAGCTCCCCGAGATGTTCTTCTCACCAAGGCGCTATGACCTTGGTGCGGTAGGACGCTACAAGCTCCACAAGAGATTCCATGCCGGTGATGACAGCACCGATTTCGATGAGAACCTCACGGTCCTCACTCCGGAAGACATCGTCAACACCATGGCTTTCCTCATCAAGGTATTCATCCATGAGGAGAACATCGATGATATCGATCACCTCGGAAACCGCCGTGTCAGATGCGTAGGCGAGCTTCTCCAGCAGCAGCTGAAGGCCGCTCTCTCACGCATGGAGAGGATTGCCAAGGACAGGATGAACACAAACCCTGAGGCTGCAAAGCCGCAGGATCTGATCTCAAACAAGCCGGTTGTGGCAGCCATCAAGGAGTTCTTCGGTTCCTCCCAGTTCTCCCAGTTCATGGACCAGATCAACCCGCTTGCAGAGCTCACACACAAGAGAAGACTCACAGCTTTGGGAAGCGGCGGACTGAACCGTGACCGTGCGGGATTCGAGGTCAGAGACGTCCACTACACACATTACGGACGCATGTGCCCGATTGAGACTCCTGAAGGTCCGAACATCGGTCTTATCGTCTCCCTTGCAAACTACACAAGGATCAACAAGTACGGATTCCTTGAGACACCTTACAGGAAGGTCGTCGACGGAAAGGCAACCAAGGAAGTCAGATTCCTTGACGCCTATGACGAGGAGAAGTACTTCATCGCACAGGCAAACGCAAAGCTCAAGAAGGACGGATCATTCGTGGACAAGGATGTCCCTGTCAGGAACAAGGGTGATTACTCAACCCGCCATCCTGAGGAGATCAGGTACATGGACGTCTCCCCGAAGCAGGTCGTGTCTGTAGCTGCATCACTGATCCCGTTCCTCGAGCATGACGACGCAAACCGTGCCCTGATGGGCTCCAACATGCAGCGTCAGGCTGTTCCTCTTCTTTTCCCTGAGGCTCCTAGGGTAGGTACCGGTATGGAGACAAAGGCCGCCTATGACTCAGGCGTGCTTGTCAAGGCAAAGAGAGGCGGAAAGGTCACATACGTCTCATCCACGAGAATCGACATCACAGTTGATCCGTCAGAGTGTGAGATCGAGGGTGAGGTTGACACATACGAGATCCAGAAGTTCCAGAGAACAAACCAGGACACATGTTTCACACAGGTGCCCATTGTCTCAAACGGCCAGATCGTGCAGAAGGGAACCGTCCTTGCTGACGGACCTGCCACAGACCGCGGAGACCTTGCTCTGGGAAGAAACATCCTTGTCGGATTCGTCCCATGGAACGGATACAACTATGAGGATGCCGTCCTTATCTCAGAGCGTGTCATCAAGGAGGATATCTACACCTCTATCCACATCCACGAGTTCGTCACAGACATCAGAGAGACCAAGCTCGGTCCCGAGAAACTGACACGTGACATCCCGAACACAAGCGAGAAGATGCTTGAGATGCTGGACGAGGAAGGTATTGTCAAGATCGGAACAATGGTCCATCCGGGCCACATCCTTGTCGGAAAGGTCACCCCGAAGAGCGAGAGCGACACAACTCCTGAGTTCAAGCTTCTGAACTCAATCTTCGGTGAGAAGGCAAAGGAAGTCCGTGACACATCACTGAAGGTCCCACACGGAACAGAGGGTATTGTCATTGATGTCCAGCGCCTGAAGAAGAGCGAGAGCGACGAGCTTCCTCCAGGAGTGGAGGAGACCATCAAGGTCCTGATCGCCACAAAGAGAAAGCTCCGCCAGGGTGATAAGATGGCCGGTCGTCATGGAAACAAGGGTGTTGTCTCCAGGATCCTTCCTGAAGAGGACATGCCGTTCATGGAAGACGGAACACCGCTCGATGTCTGTCTGAACCCGCTCGGAGTTCCTTCACGAATGAACATCGGACAGCTGATGGAGACCCAGCTCGGCTGGGCGGCCGTGAAGCTTGACGAGTGGTACACATCTCCTGTGTTCCAGAGCGCTAGCATGGAGCAGATCGAGTACAAGATGAAGGAAGCCGGACTTCCCGTCACATCAAAGACAACTCTTTATGACGGAAGAACAGGCGTGGCATTCATCAACCCGGTCTTCTGCGGTTACATCTATTACCTGAAGCTGCACCATCTGGTCGATGACAAGATGCATGCAAGAAGCACCGGTCCTTACTCACTGGTCACACAGCAGCCGCTGGGCGGAAAGGCTCAGTTCGGAGGTCAGAGACTCGGAGAGATGGAGGTCTGGGCACTTGAGGCTTATGGTGCTGCAAATACCCTGCAGGAGCTACTTACCATCAAGAGTGATGACATGAACGGACGTGTGAAGATCTACGAGAGCATCGTCAAGGGTGAGCCGAGCTCAAGCGCAGGCATGCCTGAGGCATTCAACGTATTGGTCCAGGAGATCCGCGGTCTTGCTCTGGATATGAGTGTTTACGACTCAAAGGGCAAGCAGGTTGCTCTTACGGAGCGTGATGATGAGATTATCAACAAGAAAGAGAAAGGTGTTTGATTTGGGGAGCTGCAGATGAAAGACATACAAGATTTCGATAGTGTAATGATAAAGCTGGCTTCACCGGAGCAGATCAAGGCCTGGTCTTACGGTGAGGTTAAGAAACCTGAGACAATCAACTACAGAACCCTCAGACCCGAGAGGGAAGGTCTTTTCTGCGAGAAGATCTTCGGAACCACAAAGGAATGGGAATGCTACTGCGGTAAGTTCAAGTCAATCCGCTACAAGGGCGTAGTGTGTGACCGCTGCGGCGTCGAGGTTACAAACACCAAGGTCCGCCGTGAGAGAATGGGCCACATCACACTTGCTTCCCCGGTATCACACATCTGGTACTACAGAAGTGTCCCGTCAAGGATGAGCCTTCTTCTGGATATCTCCAAGACAGCACTTCAGAGCGTCCTCTACTATGAGAAGTACATCGTCATCAGCGTCGGAGACACCGACCTCAAGTACAAGCAGCTTCTCTCAGAGGAAGAGTACATTGACGCACGCAACAAGTACGGTGACTCATTCGTGGCAATGATGGGTGCAGAGGCAATCAGACGCCTTCTTGCCGACCTTGACCTCAAGGCCCTTAGCGTTGAGCTCGGAGAGCAGATGAAGAAGGCCACGAAGTCCACTGACAAGCGCCTTCTGAAGAGAATCGAGGTCGTTGAGAACTTCCGCGACAGCGACAACCGTCCTGAGTGGATGATCCTGACCGTGATCCCCGTCATCCCGCCAGATCTCAGACCTATGGTCCCGCTCGATGGCGGAAGGTTCGCCACAAGCGACCTGAATGATCTTTACAGGAGAGTCATCAACAGGAACAACAGACTGCAGCGCCTGATCAGCCTCCATGCTCCTGACATCATTGTCAGAAACGAGAAGAGAATGCTTCAGGAGGCAGTCGATGCACTTCTTGACAACTCAAAGCGCAAGCGCGGAGCAGTCAAGGGCGCCAACAGCAGGCCTCTCAAGTCACTTTCAGACATGCTCAAGGGAAAGCAGGGTCGTTTCAGACAGAACCTGCTCGGAAAGCGTGTCGACTATTCAGGACGTTCCGTTATTGTCGTCGGACCTGAGCTCAGGATGCATCAGTGCGGTGTTCCGTCAAAGATGGCCCTTGAGCTGTTCAAGCCTTTCCTGATGAAGCGTCTTGTCCAGGACGGACTTGCATCAAACGTCAAGAAGGCAAAGACACTTGTAGAGCAGGAGACCAGCGAGGTCTGGTCAGTCCTTGACAGCGTGGTCAAGGAGCACCCGGTCATGCTCAACCGTGCACCTACGCTCCACAGGCTTGGAATCCAGGCCTTTGAGCCGGTTCTGGTTGACGGAAAGGCACTGAAGCTCCATCCGCTCGTATGTCACGCATTCAACGCTGACTTCGACGGAGACCAGATGGCAATCCACGTTCCTCTGACACAGGCCGCCCAGCTTGAGTGCTGGACGCTGATGCTCAGCACGACCAACCTCCTTGACCCGGCAAACGGAAAGCCGATCGTCTATCCTTCACAGGACATGGTCCTTGGAATCAACTACCTCACAAGGGCGAAGAACGATGACAAGGGCGACGGACGCTACTTTGATAATATTGATGAGATTCAGATGGCCATCGAGGCCGGAAGCCTCTCATACAACGCAAAGATCGGTTACACGCTTCCGAACGGTCACAGATACACATACCCGAAGGATCCCAACGATTACACCACACCGGGAAGACTGATCTTCTTCGACCAGCTCCCGCAGGTTCAGGGAATCTCCTTCGAGGACTGCAACAAGCTCTTCGGAGACAAGGAGCTCAAGCAGCTCATCTCAAGGGCACTGAAGACTGACAAGAACTCAGTTGCCGTCACCTTGTGCGATGCCATCAAGGACATCGGTTTCAGGTACGCGACAGTGTTCGGCGCCACAATCGGTCTTTCCGACATGATCGTCCCGGAGTCAAAGAAGGCTCTGGTGGATGAGGCGAACGCAAAGCAGTCAGAGGTCCTTGATCAGTACCGTCACGGTCAGATCACACAGGAAGAGCGTTACAACAGGCTTGTCGACATCTGGTCACACACCAATGACGAGCTTGCTGATGAGCTCATGGCAAAGCTGAAGGAAAGCCAGAACGGATTCAACCCGTTGTTCCTGATGGCCGACTCCGGAGCCAGAGGATCCAAGACACAGATCAGGCAGCTCGGCGGAATGAGAGGACTCATGTCCAAACCGAACGGCGACATCATCGCATTCCCGATCAAGTCGAACTTCAAGGAAGGTCTCTCTATCATCGAGTTCTTCATCTCGACAAACGGTGCCCGTAAGGGTCTGTCCGATACAGCTCTGAAGACCGCTGAGGCAGGTTACCTCACAAGAAGACTTGTTGATATCTCACAGGATGTGGTCATCAACGAGGAGGACTGCGGAACCATCAACGGTATTGTCAGGACCGCGATCAAGGATACAGAGAAGGACGAGATCATCCAGAGCCTGTCCGACCGTATCACAGGTCTCTATACTCTTGAGAACGTCGTGAATCCGAACACCGGAGAGATCATTGTCCCGATCGACCATGAGATCACCGATGAGGAGGCCAAGGCCATTGAGGATGCAGGTGTCGAGGGAGTCCTGGTCAGAAGCGTTCTCACATGTGAGGCCAAGCACGGTGTCTGCCGCAAGTGCTACGGCAGGAACCTTGCCACGAACAAGCCGGTTTCAGTCGGTGAGGCTGTAGGTATCATCGCCGCACAGTCAATCGGACAGCCCGGAACCCAGCTGACCATGAGAACATTCCACGTCGGTGGAACAGCATCAACCAGCTCCGAGAACAACAAGGTCAAGTTCAAGCATCCGATATATGTCACAAAGATCTCCGGAAACAAGGTCTCAAGGCAGGAGGACGGTGCGGTCCTGTTCACCAGAAAGGGCTACATCTTCTACAGGCCGGTCCTCAACGAGTTCATCCTTGAGGGCGGAGTCAAGATCGCTGACGGAATCACCGACGGCTCAAGGGTCGCAGGTAACACCGTGATCTGCACAAAGGGCAAGGAGAAGCTCACATGCTCCGTCAAGGGCGGACATGTCTGCATCCTGGACAAGAAGGTTGCCATCCTCGGATCCGAGGAGAAGGTAGATGTCAAGGCCGGTTCAGTGCTTGAGGTCTCAGAGAACCAGTATGTCGCAACAGGCGATGCCGTGGTGACATTCGACCCGTTCTCAGAGCCGATCATCTCCGAGGCCAACGGTATGGCCAAGTTCGTTGACCTGACAATCGGAACAACTCTGATCAAGGAAGTCAACGAGGAGACCGGTACAATCGGATTCAGGGTCACAGACCATGCGTTCGAGGAGCTTGAGCCGAGAATCGAGATCCATGATGAGAACGACAACATCGTCGCATCCTATCTGCTGCCGGGTTCATCCTACCTGCAGATCGGTGACGGTGAGATGGTCTCTGAAGGACAGGTCATTGCAAGACTGCTCATGGCCAGCGTGAAGACAAAGGACATCACCGGAGGTCTTCCAAGGGTCGGTGAGCTGTTCGAGGCCCGCAAGCCCAGAAATGTCGCGGTTCTCTCACGCATCAGCGGAGAGGTCAGCTACGGCAAGATCGAGAAGGGCAAGAGAGTCATCTATGTCACCGACGAGAACGGAAAGCAGTACAAGCATTCCGTGCTTCTCGGAAGACACATCCTTGTCAGAGAGGGTGACCACGTTGAGGCAGCAGAGCGCCTGTGCGACGGAAACATCGATCCGCACGACATTCTCAGCATCTCCGGTGAGAACCAGCTCCAGCAGTTCCTGCTCGAGGAAGTCCAGAGCGTTTACAGACTCCAGGGCGTTGACATCAACGACAAGCATCTTGGAATTGTCGTGAGGCAGATGCTCAGGAAGGTCGAGATTCTGAAGGTCGGCGACACAAGGTTCATCATCGGTCAGAAAGTGGACAAGTACCGCTTCCACGATGAGAACGCAAGAGTCATGGCAGAGGGCGGACAGCCTGCAATCGCAAGGCCGTGCCTGCTTGGTATCACCAACGCATCACTGTCAATCGACTCCTTCATAAGCGCCGCTTCATTCCAGGAGACCACAAAGGTCTTGACAAACGCAGCAATTGCTGGTAGTAGAGATGAATTGCGTGGTCTTAAGGAGAACGTCATCATCGGACATCTGATTCCTGCCGGAACAGGTATGAAGTGCTACCGTGATGTAAAGCTCAAGGACGAGGACCTGACTGCAGTCAGCGACAAGGTCGAGTCAGTCATGAGCGAGAGGGCTCTTGAGGATATCGAGGATCTTGCAGATATGACTTCCGAGGATGATGAGGTCATTGAGGAGGAGTACGCAGCAGACGACTTCTCCGGCGATGACGAGGAGTGATCCGCTCATCAGATAATCTCGGGATGAGATATTGAAGGCCGGGTGCGAGAGTGCCCGGCACAAACTGTCCGTATGGGCGGTTTATTTGCGTGCCCGGCAGTTGTCCAGCTACAGGCTGGAGCGTCGAGTACGGAGGGGAGGCAAATATGCCTACAATTAACCAGTTGGTTAGAAAGGGTCGTGAAAAGGTCACACACAAGACCAAGTCTCCGGCACTCGAGGGATGCCCGCAGAAGCGTGGCGTCTGCACAAAGGTCATGACAGTGACCCCGAAGAAGCCTAACTCAGCTCTGAGAAAGGTTGCCCGTGTCCGTCTCTCAAACGGTATTGAGGTCACAGCTTACATTCCTGGTATCGGTCATAACCTCCAGGAGCACTCAGTTGTCCTGATCCGTGGTGGAAGAGTCAAGGACCTTCCTGGTGTCCGTTACCACATCATCCGTGGAACAAAGGATACACAGGGTGTCACCGACAGAAAGAGAAGCCGCTCCAAGTACGGTACAAAGAAGCCAAAGGCTTGATGAGGAGGTATCTTTATGTCAAGAAGAACAAATGCACCAGTCAGGGAGATCCTTCCGGATTCAGTTTACAACAGCACAGTCGTTGAGAAGTTCATCAACCGCATGATGCTCGACGGAAAGAAGTCCGTCAGCACACGCATTCTCTATGACGCAATGACAATCATGGGTGAGAAGACAGGCGAGCCAGCCCTTGATGTCTTCACAAAGGCCCTTGATAACGTCAAGCCTGTTGTCGAGGTCAAGTCAAAGAGAGTCGGCGGAGCCACATATCAGGTTCCTACCGAGATCCGCGAGCCGAGACGTGAGGCTCTTGCCATGCGTTGGATCATTGCCGCCGCACGTGGACGTGCCGGTAAGTCAATGAGCGAGAAGCTCGCAGCAGAGCTGCTTGATGCCTATGCAAACACAGGTTCTGCCTTCAAGAAGAAGGAGGACATGCACAGGATGGCAGAGGCCAACAAGGCATTCAGCCACATCAGGTTCTGAGTCTCTCAGATCTTCCTTTCAAGTCCGGGTTCTCCCGGACTTTTTTTGTATTCAGGCCAGATCCTTGCCTTTAAAGGGCCTTTAGTGAGAGTTCACTATGCACTAGATAATGATGGTTATGATTCGCCAAATGTGAAAAATGAATAACAATCGCTATTTCTTTCCGGTCCGGACGGGGTTATTCCTTTAATTGACGCTGCAAGGCGAGGAGGAATACATGGGCAAGATCAGTGTTTTCGGTGATTCAATACTCAAGGGTGTTCAGGTTGAGGGAGCAGGCGGAAGATATGTCGTCAATGATTCCCTGGGCTTTTCCTCAATAGCATCACAGGCAGGCCTGTCGGTGCAGAACTTCAGCAAGTTCGGATGCACCATCACAAAGGCATGGGCGTACATACAGAAGATGTTCAGCCGCATTGACGCGGACATCGTGTTCATGGACTTCGGAGGCAACGACTGTGACTTCGACTGGGCGGCCGTTGCAAGGAGCCCGCTTAACGTGCACAGGCCAAAGACGGACTACTATGACTTTGTCAGCACATACAACACCGTTGTTGATTATATTAAGGAAAAGAGAAGGCTTCCCATTGTGGCGACCCTTGTTCCCGTGCAGCCTGATATGTATATAGACCATATCTGCAGGACCAACGGCGTTGACCGCAAATCAATCATGAGATGGATGCAGAACGATCCCGAGCGTCTTGCAAGCCTCCAGAAGTCATACTCTGATGCGGTGAAGGGCATTTCATGCAACAGGGAGGTCCCGCTTCTGGACATCCGTTCCGCGTTCGAGGACTACAGCAGACCGGAGAGCCTGCTGTGCAGTGACGGCATTCATCCGAACCTCAAGGGACAGCGTGTCATAAGGGACTGCTTCCAGGCCTTCATCAGCGATTATTTGACTTTTTGAACGCCCGATAAAAAGCCTTCACAAAAGAATTTACACTTTTTCTCAGTGACGCTTGACAAAAAATCTCATTTTGTTCTATATTTGCCAAGGTGTCTCGCCACCGGTATGCCCTAAAAATATCGGGAGAGTGAGATTCTAGAGCCAAACCAATCATTTTAGGGGTGATAAGGTGGTTCCAGAAACACGGTTTTTTCAAATTGTGCTATGTCGCGGCCCAAGACGTTGGACCTTCGACCTCTGGATTCCTTCTTTTAAAAAACTCAGAAAATAATATAGGTTTGTCTCGACGGTAAGTAGGTAAAGGCTTTGTGCCTTTAGAGCACATTCATTTATTTTTTGGATTTGTGACAAAAAGGTCACAAGGAGGACATGATGGCTAAAGAAAAGTTTGAGAGAACCAAGCCACACGTAAACGTTGGTACCATCGGTCACGTTGACCACGGTAAGACAACTCTCACAGCCGCAATTACAATGTATTGCGCAAGAAAGTTTGGTGACAAGCTTCTGAGCTACGACCAGATCGACAACGCTCCAGAGGAGAAGGCCAGAGGAATCACCATCAACACAAGACACGTCGAGTATCAGTCAGACCACAGGCACTATGCTCACGTTGACTGCCCGGGCCACGCAGACTACATCAAGAACATGATCACCGGTGCTGCACAGATGGACGGAGCTATTATCGTTGTTGCTGCTGATGACGGTGCTAAGGCACAGACAAAGGAGCACATCCTGCTCGCAAGACAGGTTGGTGTACCTGCAATCATCGTTTTCATCAACAAGTGTGACCAGATTGACGATCCGGAGCTCGCTGACCTCGTTGAGGAGGAGATGAGAGATCTTCTCAACAGCTACGGTTTTGACGGCGACAACTGCCCGGTCATCAGAGGATCCGCATACAAGGCCATGACAGAGCCTGACAATCCTGAGGCAACAAAGTGCATCCAGGAGCTGCTGGACGCCATGGACTCTTACATCCCGCTCCCAGAGAGAGATGTTGATAAGCCGTTCCTTATGCCGATTGAGGACATCTTCTCAATCTCCGGTAGAGGTACAGTCGTTACAGGTAGAGTCGAGCGTGGTGTCATCCATGTCAACGATCCTGTTCAGATCGTCGGAATCAAAGAGACCCGTGACACAGTCTGCACAGGCGTCGAGATGTTCCAGAAGACTCTTGACGAAGGTCAGGCCGGTGACAACATCGGTGCTCTCCTCAGAGGTGTTGACAAGAAGGAAGTTGTCAAGGGCCAGGTCCTTGCAAAGCCAAAATCAATCACACCGCACACAAAGTTCATCGGAACAGTCTATGTCCTCTCAAAGGAAGAGGGTGGCCGCCACAGCGCATTCGTCGCTGGTTACAGACCGCAGTTCTACTTCAGGACAACCGACATCACCGGAACAGTCAGCCTCCCAGAGGGTGTTCACATGGTCATGCCTGGTGATCACACCGACCTCATCGTCGAGCTGATCCACCCGGTCGCAATGGACAAGGGACTTCGCTTCGCTATCCGTGAGGGTGGTAAGACAGTCGCTTCCGGACAGGTTACTGAAATCATTGACTGATTGAAGATTCGAATGCTTTGTCTGGGCAGAAGCGCCCAGGCAAAGCCTGATTTTTGGAGGAAAAATGGCTAACGATAGAATTCGCGTTAGACTGAGAGGTTTTGATGTTGAGCTCGTAGAGCAGAGCGCAATGTCCATTGTACAGACAGTTGTTAAGGCCGGAGCAAAGGTTTCCGGACCAGTACCTCTCCCAACCCGCATTAACAAGATCACTGTTCTTAAGTCACCGTTTGTTAACAAGAAGTCACGTGAACAGTTTGAGATGAGAACCCACAAGAGGTTGATCGATATTCTAGATCCTACAGACAAGGTCATGGAAGCTCTTATGAAGCTTGAGCTGCCGGCTGGTGTTGATGTAGAGATAAAGCAGTAATGAGGTAAGAGATGTTAGGGCTTATCGGAAAGAAAGTTGGCATGACACAGGTCTTCGACGAGAGAGGTCGTCTGACTCCTGTCACTGTCATTAAGATTGAAGGCAACGTAGTTGTCGCGGAGAGAACCGAGGACAAGAACGGCTACAGTGCAGCAGTTCTCGGAGCAGGCGAGATGAAGGCCAGCCGCGCAACAAAGCCATATGCCGGACAGTTCGATGGTGATCCCAAGAAGACTCTCATGGAGTTCCGCGATTATGAGAAGGAAGTCCAGGTCGGAGATGTCCTTGGTGTGGATCTCTTCAAGGATGTCAGATTCGTTGATGTCACAGGAACGTCCAAAGGTAAGGGCTATCAGGGTGGAATGAAGCGTCACGGTTTCGGCGGTGGACGCAAGACCCACGGTTCAAAGTTCCACAGGGATCTGGGTGGTACAGCAATGTCATCAACCCCATCAAGGACTTTCAAAGGCAAGAAGATGGCCGGTCACATGGGATTTGAGAGAGTCACTGTCCAGAATCTCAGAGTCGTCCGTGTTGATGAGAACCTCCAGGTTCTTATGGTCAAGGGTGCCATCCCTGGCCCGGCAGCAAGTGTTGTTGTTGTGAAGAAAGCGGTAAAGAAGTAAGGATAACACGATGGAAGCAAAAGTTTTTTCAGTAAACGGCAAAGAAATCAAGACCATCGAGCTCAATCCGGACGTTTTCGGAATTGAGGTCAGTGATGGCTCAATCTATCATGCTGTAAACAATGAGCTTGCCAACCGCCGTGTTGGTACCGCATGCACAAAGACACGTGCTGAAGTTAATTACAGCAATACCAAGCCTTTCAAGCAGAAGGGAACTGGTAATGCCAGAAGAGGTGACAAGAAGTCTCCTGTCATGGTCGGTGGAGGAACAATCTTCGGGCCGAAGCCAAGAGACTACAGCTACACACTTCCCAAGAAGGTGAAGCGCCTTGCTATGAGGTCACTCCTTTCTCTTTCTGTTCAGGAAGAGCGCTTGGTTGTTGTTGAGGATTTCACAAGCGAGAACGGCAAGACCAAAGAGCTTGTTGGAATTCTCAAGAATTTCGTTGAGGACGGCAAGAGAACAGTTCTCATCATGAAGAATGATGATGCAATGCTCCGCCGCGCCGCAAGGAACATCCCATACCTGCATGTTCTTGCTTATGACAAGCTTTCCGCAAAGGAGCTCCTTTATGGAAAGAAGGTCGTTATGCTCGAGACTGCAGCAAAGAACCTTAACGAGTTCTATGGCGACTGAGAGGTGACGACATGAGAGCAGATCAGGTAATCATTGAACCGGTTCTGAGCGAGAAATCAAACATCGCTCGTGAATTCGAGTGCAAGAAGTATACATTTAAGGTTGATCCGAGAGCCAATAAGTTCGAGATCATGAGCGCTGTCAAGGAGCTCTTCAAGGTCAACCCGATTAGTTGCAACGTCATGAACGTGGCAGGAAAGCCGAAGTTCTCCAGAGGCAAGGGTGGCTACATCAAGGGCTACACAGCTTCATGGAAGAAGGCAATTGTCACTTTGTCCAAGGGCGAAGTGATCAACGCGATTGAAGGCGTATAAGGAGACAGAGTATGGCACTTAAATCTTATAAACCAAACACACCTGGCCTCCGTCAGAAGACAGTTCTGGTAAGAAGCGATGTCACAACCGACAAGCCGGAGAAGTCACTGACAAAGCACCTTCACAGGTCAGCAGGCCGTGACTCATTCGGACGCGTCAGCGTTCGCAGGAGAGGCGGCGGACACAAGAGATCCTACAGAGTCATTGATTTCAAGCGTGACAAAGCAGGTGTTCCTGGCACAGTCAAGACAATTGAGTATGATCCAAACCGCAGTGCAAATATTGCATTGGTGTTCTACGCAGACGGTGAGAAGCGCTACATGCTTGCTCCGAAGGGACTGACAGTCGGTTCCGTTGTTCTCAGCGGTCCCAACGCTCCCCTCAAGACAGGTTGTGCACTTCCTCTCAAGAACATTCCCCTTGGTCTGACGGTACACAATGTAGAGCTCACACTGGGCCGCGGCGGACAGCTTGTCCGTGGAGCTGGTCTGGGTGCCACAATCATCGCTAAGGAAGGCGAATATGTTACTCTCCGCCTGCCCTCAGGTGAGATGAGAATGGTCTTTGGTGAGTGTTATGCCACAATCGGTTCTCTGGGTAATGAGGATCACATGAACGTTTCCCTTGGTAAGGCCGGTGCAAGCCGCCATCTCGGAAAGAGACCAAAGGTGCGTGGAGTTGTCATGAACCCAGTCGACCATCCGCATGGTGGTGGAGAAGGAAAGACCGCAGCTGGACGTCATCCGGTTACTCCTTGGGGCAAACCGACCAAGGGTGCCAAGACTCGTTCAAAGAAGAAACCTTCAGGCAATTTCATTGTGAAGAAGCGCAAGTAGGAGTTAGAACGTGGCTAGATCAATTAAGAAAGGACCGTTTGTTGAGCCGAGACTTCTCAAGAGAGTCCAGGATTCCAACAACGCAGGTCAGAAGGACATGATCAAGACTTATTCAAGAGCCTCTGTGATCATTCCTGATATGGTAGGTTTTACAATTTCCGTCTACAACGGAAAGACATGGGTACCAGTATTCGTGACGGAGAACCTGGTTGGACACAAGCTCGGTGAGTTTGCTCCTACAAGAATCTTCCGCGGACACTCCGGATCAGACAAGAATGCAAAGTGAGGAATAATATGGCTACAACTTACAAAGCTTGTGCAAAGTATCTTATGGTTTCTCCGAGCAAAGTCCGTCCGGTTGCTAACCTGGTCAGGGGCAAGAGCTACGAGGAGGCCTACGGTATCCTCAACGCCATGCCGCAGAAGGGTGCTCGCCTTATCCTTAAGGTTCTTGTGAGCGCCGGTGCAAACGCAATGAACAGAAACAACAAGCTCGACGAGAGCCAGCTTGAGATTTCTGCCATCTACGTTGACGGCGGTCCTGTCCTCAAGAGAGTGTGGGCAAGATCTCACGGAAAGCGTGACATCCTCCTCAAGAGAATGTCTCACATCACCGTTGAAGTTAGCGAAATCGTGGGAGAGTGAGTATGGGACAGAAAGTTAATCCTATCGGATTCCGTCTCGGAGTCAATAAAACATGGTCATCAAAGTGGTACGTGGACCCGAAAGAGTATGCAGACACCCTTCATGAGGACCTGCAGCTCCGCAAGGCCCTGATGAAGTGCCCGGAGGTTCAGGGAGCTGAGATCTCAAACATCGAGATCAGCAGAAAGCCCCAGCGTGTGACTGTTCTTATCAGCACAAGCAGACCGGGAGTCATCATCGGTGCCAAGGGTGCCAACATCGAGAAGATCTGTGAGCAGCTTCAGAAGTGCTCAACCAAGAAGGTTCAGGTCAAGATCAAGAGCCTTGAGCACGCAGAGAAGGATGCACAGCTGATCGCCCAGAGCGTCGCAAAGCAGATTGTCGGCAGAATCGCCTACAAGAGAGCTATGAAGAACGCTGTCACCAAGGCAACAGCCGCTGGTGTCCAGGGAATCAAGATCAGGGTCTCCGGCCGTCTCGGAGGAGCTGAGATCTCACGTTCTGAATGGGTGAAGGAAGGAAGAATCCCACTTCATACACTCAGAAGCGACATCGACTATGGTTTCGCAGTTGCACACACAACCTTCGGTGCTATCGGCGTCAAGGTCTGGATCTACAATGGTGAAATCTATGACAGAGTCAAGAAGGACGATGCAGGCGCACTGGTCAAAAAGGCCCCTGAGTTTGCCGTTGACGACGCTGTTGAGACAAAGTGAGGAGTAATCAGAAATGCTTAGTCCTAAAAGAATAAAGTACAGAAAGAAGCAGAGAGGCACAAGAGACGGTGTCGCACATCGCGGAAACCAGGTCTCCTTCGGAGATTACGGTCTTGTTGCTCTTGAGCCGAGGTGGATCACCAACCGCCAGATCGAGGCTGCCCGTGTTGCTATGACACGTCATGCCAAGAGAGGCGCAAGGGTCTGGATCAGGATCTATCCTGACATGCCTTACACATCAAAGCCTATCGGAACCAGACAGGGTAATGGTAAGGGTGCACCGGAAGGATGGGTCGCTGTCGTAAAGCAGGGCGCAGTCATGTTCGAGATGGCAGACGTTGACGAACAGATTGCAAGGGAAGCTCTTACACTTGCTGCTTCCAAGCTCCCGATCAAGACAAAGTTTGTCTCAAAGAGAGAGGTTGAAGAGTAATGAAGAACTCATTTGCAAAGCTTTCATACAACGAATTGGTCGCAAAGCGCGACGAGCTCAGAAAGAGCTATCTTAACATGAGAATGGAGAAGGTCCTCGGTCATGTTGAAAATCCTCTTCAGGTGAGAAACATCAGAAGACAGATTGCAAGGCTGAACACTCTGATCCATGAGTACACCTTGGGAATCCGCAAGGCTAATTGAAAGAGGGTGAATTATGGAATCTAGAAAGAAAAGTTTTATAGGCGTGGTTACCAGCGACAAGATGGACAAGACCATTGTTGTCACTGTCAGCAACAGAAGCCTGCACCCGCTTTATAAGAAGTACGTCAACAGCTCCAAGAAGCTGAAGGCTCATGATGAGAACAATGATGCCCATGTTGGAGACACCGTCCGTGTTGTCGAGTGCCGCCATCTCAGCAAGGACAAGTGCTGGAGACTCTCCCAGATCATCGAGAGAGCTAAATAAGGAGATCGGTCATGGTACAGATGCAGTCTTATTTGAACGTTGCTGACAACAGCGGCGCCAGGCTTGTTCAGGTTATCAAGGTTCTCGGCGGCAGCCACAGATATGTAGCTGGTGTCGGTGACATTGTAGTAGTTGCTGTCAAGGATGCTCTTCCGAACGGCGCCATCAAGAAAGGCGACGTCCTGAAGGCAGTCGTTGTCAGGACAAAGAAGGAATACCGCAGACCTGACGGTACATACATCAGGTTCGATGACAACGCATGCGTCGTCATTGATGCCAACAATAACCCACGCGGAAAGCGTATCTTCGGGCCGGTCGCACGTGAGCTTCGTGACGGCTACATGAAGATCGTTTCACTCGCACCGGAAGTGTTGTAGGAGAAACAGTATGAGACTGAAGAAGAATGACACAGTCAAGATCATTGCCGGAAAGGACAAGGG
Organism: uncultured Spirochaetales bacterium; assembly: GCA_902781545.1. GTDB lineage: Bacteria > Spirochaetota > Spirochaetia > Sphaerochaetales > Sphaerochaetaceae > UBA9732. The sequence goes on from CACZJR010000009.1 coordinate 31,797, forward strand.
TGTCACAGGCAAGATCATCAAGGTAGACACAGAGAAAGAGTGTGTCTACGTACAGGGTGCCAACATGGTCTCAAAGACCATGAAGAAGAGAAACCAGCAGGACAAGGGCGGAATCACTCAGGTTGAGGCTCCGATCCATGTCTCAAATGTGGCTCTTGTTGTCTCCAAGAACGGAGAGACAAGCAAGGTTGGTTTCAAGAAGGATGCTAACGGAAACAAAGTCCGCTACGCTAAGAAGACCGGAGAGGTAGTCTGATGGAAAAGTTCGTACCAAACCTGAAGAAGAAATATCTTGAGGAAGTCGCACCTGAGCTGTACAAGGATTTCAAGTACACCTCAAAGATGCAGATTCCTGCCCTCGAGAAGATTGTCGTGTCAGCTGGTGTCGGCGATGCAATCGCAGACAAGAAGTATCTTGATGCAACAGTCAAAGAGCTCGAGCAGATTACCGGTCAGCATGTTGTCAAGACAAAGGCCAGAAAGTCCATCGCAAACTTCAAGCTCCGTGAGGGCATGGAGATCGGCGCAATGGTCACTCTCAGAGGCGACAACATGTGGTTCTTCCTTGAAAGGCTCATTTGCATCGCACTTCCGCGTGTTAAGGACTTCAAGGGTGTCAAGCCGAATGCATTTGACGGTCACGGCAACTATGCACTGGGCATCACAGAGCAGATCATCTTCCCGGAGATCGATTACGACAAGATCGTCCGTGTCAGCGGCCTGAATGTGGCTATTGTCACAACAGCCAAGACAGATGAGGAAGGATTTGCCCTTCTCAAGAAGCTCGGCATGCCGTTCAGCAAGTAAGGGGTAGGATATGGCAAAAAAGTCAATGATTGTTAAGGCTCAGAGAGAGCCCAAGTTCAGCACAAGAACCATTCGTCGTTGCAGACTTTGCGGAAGACCCCGTGGATATATGCGCAAGTTCGATATGTGCAGACATTGCTTCAGAAAGCTGGCCAATGAAGGCCTGATTCCTGGTGTGACAAAATCCAGTTGGTAGGAGTACAGAGAAATGGCAGTAAGTGATCCAGTTGCTGATATGCTGACAAAAGTCAGAAATGCCAGTCAGGCTAAGCATGAGAAAGTAGACATTTCCAATTCAAAGCTCAAGCTCCAGATCGTCAAGATCATGAAGAACGAGGGCTTCATCAAGAATTTCAAGAAAGTCACCAAAGACGGTGCCACATATCTTCGTGTATTCCTGAAGTATGACGAGGCTCATTGCCCGGTCATCCACGGTATCAAGAGAATCTCAACTCCTGGCCGCCGTGTTTATTCCGGATACAGGGAGATGCCACGTGTTTTCAACGGATATGGCATTGTCATCGTTTCGACTTCTGTTGGTGTCATCACCGGCAAGAAGGCATCTGAGCAGTTGGTCGGCGGAGAGCTGATCTGCTCGATTTGGTAAGAGAGGGAACTATGTCACGTATAGGTAGATTACCAATTGATATGCCTAAGACGGTCAAGGCTTCCATCACAAACGGAGTCATCACCGTTGAAGGACCAAAGGGCAAGCTGTCTCAGGAAATCAGTCCTGCAATCAATGTTGCGATCGAGGACGGCAAGGTTGTTGTCACAAGGGATAACGATGAGAAGCAGACAAAGGCTTATCACGGTCTGATGAGACAGCTGATCCACAACATGATCATCGGTGTTTCTGAGGGATATCAGAAGAACATGGTCATCATCGGAGTCGGATACAAGGCTGAGCTCAAGCAGAACATCCTGGTCCTGACACTCGGATATGCTAACGACATCGAGTATGTCATCCCCGAGGGAGTCAAGATCGCATGTGAGACACCGACCAAGTTCAGCATCTCCGGCATTGACAAGCAGCTTGTCGGACAGACCGCTGCGGAGATTCGCAGCCTCAGGAAGCCTGAGCCGTATAAGGGCAAGGGTATCCGTTATGAGAATGAATACGTTCGCTCCAAGAGCGGAAAGTCAGGTAAGAAATAAGGCGGGTTGAAGATATGAATAGAATTATTGACAAGAACAGAAAGCATGCAAGAAGAAAGCTTCATATCAGAAAATCCATTTCCGGAACAGCCCTGAGACCAAGAATGACTGTTTTCAGAAGCAACCTGCACATGTATGCACAGGTTATCGATGACACAACAGGCATGACACTGGTCAGCGCAGGTACAGTTGAGAAGGAACTTGCAGGTCTCAAGAACAACGTCGAAGATGCAGCAAAGTTCGGAGAGATTCTCGGAAAGAGATGCATCGAGAAGGGTGTCCAGACCGTGGTTTTCGACAGAAACGGTTACCTCTATCACGGAGTCGTAAAGGCTATCGCTGATGGCGCCAGAAAAGCCGGTGTAAAGTTCTAAGGTGGGTAGTATGGAAAGAAATAGAGATAGAAGAGAAAGAGATAACCAGCCGAAGGAGTTCATTGAGAAGCTCATCAAGCTGAGCGCTGTTTCCAAGACTGTCAAGGGCGGACGCCGCAGATCATTCTCAGCACTTGTTGTTGTCGGTGACCAGAAGGGCAGAGTCGGATACGGAATGGGTAAGGCCAATGACGTTTCCTACGCAATCCGCAAGGCAACAGAGACCGCAAAGAAGAACCTGATCACAGTCAACCTCAAGGATTCATCAATCCCGCACGAGGTCACAGGAAACTTCAAGAGCGCATGTGTCCTGCTCAAGCCGGCTTCAGCTGGTACAGGAGTCATCGCCGGAGGTGCTGTGCGTGCTGTCTGTGATGCAGTCGGAATCAAGGACATCCTCAGCAAGTCTCTTGGATCCAAGAACACAATCAATACCGTCAAGGCAACATTTGATGGACTTGAGCACCTGTTCTCAGCCAAGAAGCTCTCAGAAGAAAGAGGCAAGAGCCTCAAGGAAATGTGGGGTTGAGTCATGGCAAAGAAGATTCGTATTGAACTGGTCAAAGGTCTTGCAGGTTGCCTTCCGAAGCAGAGAGCCACAGTCAAGGCTCTTGGACTTGGAAAGATCAACAGCTACGTCGAGAAGGAAGCCACTCCTGACACAATGGGAATGGTCCGCGTCGTAGAGCACCTGGTGAAGGTTGAGGAGATTTAATATGGGACAGATTCATGCACCGGCCGGTGCCAATAAAAACAAGACAATAGTCGGCCGTGGAGCATCTTCCAAGGGCAGAACCTGCGGAAAAGGCTCAAACGGACAGAACGCTCGTTCTGGTGGCGGTGTCCGTCCTGGATTCGAAGGCGGTCAGATGCCCCTCTATCGCCGCACGGCAAGAAGAGGTTTCTCCAATGCTCCGTTCAAGAAGGTTTACGTTGCAGTGTCCCTCGACACAATCAATGAGACCTACAAGGACGGTGAGACAGTCGATCTCCAGTCACTCAAGGATTTCGCCATTGTCAAGGGCGATGTCGAGGCAAAGATCCTCTCAAACGGAGAGATCACAAAGAAAGTTATCGTTGACGGTGTGAAGGTTTCCGCAGCAGCAGCCGAGAAGATAAAGGCTGCCGGCGGTGAGATCAAATAAGGAAGGTACTGATGTCAAACACCATTTCAGACATGTTCAAAATGGAAGATCTCAGGAAGAAGATCCTGTTTACACTCCTCATTCTTGCAATCACAAGAATCGGGACAGTCATCCCTGTCCCGGGAGTCAACCCGACCCTTCTTGAGCAGTACTTCCTGAGCCAGTCCTCATCCGGGAACCTGGGTCTTGTGGAGTACCTGAACTTCTTCTCTGGTGGTGCCTTCTCCAACTTCTCCCTGTTTACACTTGGTGTAATGCCTTACATCTCAATGCAGATCATCATCCAGCTGCTCATGCTCATCATTCCGAAGATGAAGCAGTGGGGTGAGGACGCAGAGGGAAGAAAGAAGATCCAGAAAGTCACCAGATACGGTACTATCGTCGTGTGTCTGCTGCAGTCATTCGTTGTCACAGTCTATGCAAGAAGCATCCAGTACTATGTTCCTGGTGTGATCACGATCGACATGCTGCCGTTCACACTTATTTCAATGCTTACAGTAACAGCAGGTACAATGACCCTGGTGTGGCTGGGAGAGAAGATCACCCAGTATGGTGTCGGAAACGGTATCTCACTGCTGATCTTCGCCGGTATTGTGGCAAGGTTCCCGTCTGCAATCGCAACCATGATCAATGGTGTGGTTGCAGGAAAGGGCTCTGCAAACTATATCAACCCGGTCTTCCTTGTTATTGTAGTTGTCATGTTCATCATCGTTGTGGCCTTGGTTGTCTGCGAGCAGGAAGGCGAGAGAAAGATTCCTGTGAACTACGCAAAGAGAGTTGTCGGAAGAAGGATGTACGGCGCACAGAGCTCCTATATCCCGTTCAAGATCAACCCCTCCGGCGTTATTCCTGTCATCTTCGCTTCAGCTGTCCTGTCATTCCCGTTGCAGATCGCCAGTGCATTAGGTTCCAACGTCAAATGGCTGCAGTCAGTTGCAAATTGGCTTGATCCGTCAGGTGCCCCTTACATTATCATTTACACCATCCTGATCATTGCCTTTGCATTCTTCTACACCCAGGTCTCCCTCAACCCAGTTGAGATGGCCAAGCAGATCAGAGAGAATGGTGGAAGCGTTCCTGGAGTCAGAGCCGAGAAACTTGAGGAGTACCTCACAAAGGTCCTCAACAGAATAGTTCTCCCGGGTTCCCTGTTCCTTGCTTTCATTGCATTGATTCCTACCCTGATTCAGATCATCTTCAAGTTCCCGCAGTCCGTGGCAATGCTTTTCGGCGGAACATCACTGATCATTCTTGTCGGTGTTGAGCTTGATATGATGAAGCAGATCGAGAGTATCATGAAGATGCACCACCACGAGGGATTTGTGGGTGTCAAGAAAATCAAATCCAAGAATCTATAATTGCGAAGGAGCAGATCATGAAAGTAAGAGCAAGTGTTAAACCTATGTGTGACAAATGCAAGGTTATCAGAAGAAACGGCGTTGTTCGCATTGTCTGCGAGAACCCGAAGCATAAACAGAGACAGAAATAATTAGGGAGGCCTTTGATGGCAAGAATTGCAGGTGTAGATTTACCTAACAAGGCTACAAAGATTGCTTTGACATACATCTACGGAATCGGAAGAACTTCAGCAGAGGAGATCTGCAAGAAGACCGGTGTTGATCCGGATGCCCGCATCAATACCCTCAGCGCTGATGTCCTGGCCGAGCTCCGTAAGGTAATTGAGAATGACTATACTGTCGAAGGTAGACTTCGCACACAGGTCAACCTCAACATTAAGAGATTGATGGATATCGGATGCTATCGCGGTCTCAGACACAGGAAGGGTCTTCCTGTTCGCGGTCAGAGGACAAAGACCAATGCCCGTACACGCAAGGGCAAGAAGAAGACCATCGCCGGAAAGAAGAAGTAAGGAGTAGAATATGGCAGCAAACACAAAGCGCAAAGCTAAGGTCAAGAAGACCGTATTTGAAGGCAATGTCTATATCCAGGCTACTTTCAACAACACCATCGTGACGATTACCGACATCAACGGCAACGCCATCTCTTGGTCAAGTGCCGGCGGACTCGGATTCCGTGGAGCTAAGAAGTCAACTCCGTACGCAGCTCAGACAACATGTGAGACTGCAGCGAAGAAGGCTCTTGACTACGGTCTCAGGGAAGTCAATGTCTTTGTTAAGGGCCCGGGCCAGGGACGTGAGTCCGCTATCCGTTGCCTCGGCGCACTCGGACTCAAGGTCCGCTCAATCCGTGACGTGACACCGATCCCGCACAACGGATGCAGACCAAGAAAGACCAGAAGAATCTGACGAGGAGAGAGTAGAAAATGGCTAGATATACAGGACCAAAGTGCAGATACTGCAGAGCAGAGAGAGCTAAGCTCTTCCTTAAGGGTTCAAGATGCCTTTCCGCAAAGTGCCCGATGAACAATCCCGCAGAGTGCGGACTTCCCGGCAAGGATCCGAAGGCTCGTGCAAAGAAGCCTACTGATTACGCATTGATGCTTCGTGCAAAGCAGAAGCTCAAGAGAATCTATTGCATGCTTGAGAAGCAGTTCAAGCTCACATTCGACGAGGCCAACAGGATGCCCGGCAAGACCGGTGACAACCTCATTGGTCTTCTCGAGCGCAGACTTGACAATGTTGTCTTCAGGATGCATTTCGCATGCAGCCGCCCGCAGGCATCACAGCTTGTCAGCCACGGTCATGTCTTCGTGAACGGAAAGCGTGTTGACATCCCGTCATACAGACTCAAGGTCGGTGATGAGATTGAGATCGCTCCGCAGAGCAAGAAGATTATCATGATCAAGGAGAACCTCATCGAGGTCAGCAAGAGCGGTGTCAGCCCATGGCTCACTGTTGATGCGGACAACATGAAGGGTCAGTTCAACGCTGTTCCCAACAAGGAAGAGGTTAAGGAGCTTGAGGGAGTCAACGAGCAGCTTGTTGTTGAGTTGTATTCCAGATAAGTGTGAAGCCGCCTGAATAAGGCGGACTTCCGAAATGTAAAGGAGTGTCAATGGCACGCAAGAACCTAATGAAGGGTTTCAAGAAGCCCAGATCGATTTCAATGGAGCACAGCAAAGTTGAGGCCAATTACGGGAAGTTCACAGCCTATCCGTTCGAGAGAGGCTTCGGAACCACAATCGGTAACACACTGCGCAGAGTTCTCTTGTCTTCAATCCAGGGATATGCAAT
>CACZJR010000010.1 GCA_902781545.1 uncultured Spirochaetales bacterium
AACACCGCTCTCTTTGAGGAGCCTTCTGGCATCCTTGAACGCACCCACACCGGGCAGGACCAGGCGGTCTGCGGATTTCAGGACATCAGATGACCTGGAGACAAAGGCCTTCTCCCCTATGGCAGAGAAGGAGCTCTGCAGGGAGAAGAGGTTTCCCACCCCGTAATCGATTATGGCGGTCATAGAACTCCCTTTGTTGAGGGAATCTCGTCACGCGCGGCCTCATCAATTGAGACTGCCTTTCTCATGGCCCGGGCAACGGCCTTGAACATTCCCTCGGCTATGTGGTGGGAGTTCCTGCCGTCAAGCTGCCTGATGTGAAGCGTTATCCCGGCATTTGCGGCAAAGGCCTGGAAGAACTCCTCTACAAGCTCCGTGTCGAATGTCCCGATCTTCTCGGTCCTGAACTCAGCGCTGAGGCAGAGCAAGCCGCGGCCTGAGATGTCCACCGATGCAAGAATCAGGGCCTCGTCCATTGGAAGGATGATGTCCCCGTAGCGGCAGATACCCTTCTTGTCCCCCAGAGCCTGGCGCAATGCCTGTCCCAGGGCAATCCCGATGTCCTCAGTGCTGTGATGGTCATCAACGCAGGTATCGCCCTTGCATGTGATGCAGAGGTCGAATCTCCCGTGACGCGCGAACAATGTCAGCATGTGATCCAGAAATCCGATTCCTGTCGAGATCTCGGCCTTGCCTGTCCCGTCAACGCAAAGTGACAGGCTGATATCAGTCTCCGCTGTCTTTCTCTTTATCTCACTCTCTCTCATGATCACTCCTCATGCCTCTGAAAGAATCTCAGCCGTGGCCTTCAAAAAGGCCTCCATGTTTTCTCTCGAACCTATAGATACCCTGCACCAGTTCTCAATCCTCTTCTTGGTGAAGTGCCTGATCAGGATTCCCTTGTCCTTCATCCTTGAATAATAATCAGCGCCGCTTATCCTGTCCGATGATACGAATATGAAGTTCGCGCTGGAATCAAGGACCTTGAAGCCAAGCCTCCTCAGTCCGTCAACGGTGAAGGACCTGTTCTCCATTATGGTCCTGCAGTTGGCCCTTGTATACTCCTCGTCGGAGAGAATCCCTATTCCCATGGCGCTTGTCATTGAGTTCACGTTGTACGGGTTGGTGGAGTACTTGATCGTGTTCAGGTCCGCGATGATTGACTTGGACCCTATCCCGTAGCCCAGCCTTCCGCCTGCGAAGCTCCTTGACTTGGAGAACGTCTGGCAGACAAGGATGTTGTCATATCTTCTGACAAGGTCAATGCAGCTCTCTGCTCCGAAGTCCACATAGGCCTCGTCCACCACGACTATCCTGTCCGGATCGGCCTTCACTATCCTCTCGATCTCCGATGCGGGAAGGGCTATTCCTGTCGGTGCGTTAGGATTTGCGATGAACACCGTGCCCTTCAGGCCGATGTAGTCATCCACGCAGAGCGAGAAGTCGTCCCTCAGCGGAATGATCTTGCTTGCGGAGGCGTTTATCTGCGCGAACACAGGATAAAAACCGTATGTGATATCCGCGAACAGCGCAGGATTCCTGTCATCAGTGTAGGCCATGAACGCGAAGTTCAGTATCTCATCAGATCCGTTTGTGACAAGAACCATGTCAGGGTCAACGTTGTAGCAGCCGGCAATAGCCTTTGTCACCTGAGCAGAGTTCGGATCGCTGTAGAGCTGAAGGGACCTTGTGTTCGCCCGGGCATAAGAGAGGGCCTTCTCAGATGGCGGGAACGGGCTCTCATTTGTGTTGAGCTTGATATACCTTGCCATGTCAGACGGCTGCTCACCGGGAACATAGGGCTCAAGGTCAGCATATTTGTATGAGAAGAACCTGCTCATCTTGCCTCCTCCTTCCTGGCCAGGGCTGATCTGGCATGTGCCTCAAGACCCTCGCGGCGTGCAAACAATGCAATGTCGTCAGCCACCTCTGAGAGCGCCTTCTCCGTGTAATATGTGAACTGATACTTCTTCACAAAATCATCCACAGAGAGCGGGGACGAGAACCTTGCAGTGCCGCTTGTCGGCAGGGTGTGGTTCGGACCTGCAAGATAATCACCCAGAGCCTCAGGGCAGCTCCTGCCCAGGAACACGGATCCTGCATTGTGGATCCTGTCCAGGTAATCAAACGGATTGTCCACACACACCTCAAGGTGCTCAGGAGCAATCCTGTCACTGATTTCAATAGCCTGTTCTATGGAAGAAGCTATGATTATCTTACCATTTGTCTCAATTGAGACCCTTGCTATCTGCTCACGTGGAAGTACTGAAAGCTGCCTCTCAAGCTCAGATGCGACCTTTGAGGCAAGGTCCCTGCTATCGGTGACAAGCACTGCTGAGGCGTTCCTGTCGTGCTCAGCCTGACTGAGCATGTCGGCCGCAACCACTGCAGGATCCGACTTGCCGTCCGCTATGATCAATATCTCCGAGGGTCCTGCGATCATGTCGATCGAGACAACTCCTGAGACCTGCTTCTTTGCCTCTGCCACGAAGATGTTTCCGGGTCCCACGATCTTGTCAGCCTTCGGGATGCTCTCTGTGCCGTAGGCCAGTGCGGCAATCGCCTGGGCACCGCCCACGCGGAAAACCCTGTCCACTCCCGCCACCTTTGCCGCCGCAAGGACTGCCTTGCTGACCTTCCCGTCTTTTCCCGGAGGGGTGACCATCACGACCTGCCCGACCCCTGCTATCTTTGCGGGGATTGTGTCCATCAGGACAGTTGAGGGATAAGCCGCGGTGCCTCCCGGAACATAGATTCCCGCAACCGCCACCGGCACGATCTTCTGCCCAAGGACTATTCCCTCTTTCTCCGATATGACAAAGCTCTCGCGCTTCTGTCTGAGGTGATAGGAGCGGATGTTGCCTGCGGCCTTGTACAGCACGCTTATGAAGGCCTCGTCCACTGAGTCATATGCCTCCTGGATCTCTGATTCGGAAACCTCGATGCAGTCAATGTCAACGCCGTCGAACTTCCTCGTATAATCCCTCAGGGCCTGGTCCCCGCGCTCTCTGACATCCTGTATTATGGGGGAGACTATGCCTGACACATCCTGGGATGAGGATGTGCGGGCAAACACCTCCTTGTCGGATACTGTCCCGTACTTATATATCTTGATCATCTTATTCCTCCACAGCCGTTGCCAGTGCCTGCATCACCTTCAGCACCTGGTCCTTCTTGAACTCGAACGATGACTTGTTGACAATCAGTCTGGCTGAGATCGGCATTATCGTCTCAATCACCTCAAGTCCGTTCTCCCTGAGAGTCGTTCCTGTCTCGACAATGTCCACAATCACATCGGACATGCCGAGAACCGGAGCCAGCTCAATCGAGCCGTTCAGGTGAATGACATCTATCTCCCTTCCCACAGACGCATAATAGCGCCTGGCTATATGGGAGAATTTCGTGGCCACCCTCAGTGTCAGATCAGGATTGTCACGGAAATCCTTCCTTGCCGCGACGCACATCCTGCATTTACCCATTCCCAGGTCCAGCATCTCATAGACATCAGGACGGTACTCGTCGATTATGTCCTTCCCGGCAACGCCGATGTCAGCTGCCCCGCGCTCCACGTAGACCGCCACATCGCTTGGCTTTGCCCAGAAATACCTCACACCGTTTGCCGGATTCTCAAACACAAGTTTCCTGGAATCCCCGAGAACCTCAGGACACTCAAAACCTGAGCGTGCGAATATCTCATAGACCTTCTCTCCCAGCCTGCCCTTCGGAAGCGCGATATTAAGCATTCTCACCTCCTATTATGTCCCTGTATCTCAGACCTGCGGGAACAGTTCTGAGAACAACAACGGACATCCCGTTCTCCCGGAGTGATCTTGCCTTCTTCAGAACTGCAGCCGGATTCTCATCATCCTTGTAAAGGAGCACGATGTCCACATCATATTCAGATCTGACCTGAAGCATCCGCTCAAGGGGATCCATGTAAACTGCAAAACCGATTGCCCTGCTCTTCTTGCCCATCCTCTTCATCAGCCTGTCATACTGTCCGCCGGAGAGAACCGCTGCAGGAATGCCCTCCACATAGCCGCGGAGTGTGATGCCGTTGTAGTATTTCATGCCGCCGAGAACGGAGAAATCGATTCTCACCGAATCCTGCTCAAGGGCAGAGACAACTGACTCCAGAACGGACACCAGATCCTCATCCGCCCCCATCTTCCTGAGCTCGGAGACAACAGCCTCATTGGATCCTGTCATTGAGCTCAGACGTGCAAGGCTCTCAAGCTCGGAAGCGAACTGAGGATAATCACCGGAAAGCTTTGCCAGCTGCGGTGTATTTCTTGCAGAAAGAGCCTCAACTGCCATTTCAGTGACTTCTTCTGATGTTATACCTTGTAAAAACTGTTCTATGATTCCCATATGGGAAATCGTAAGCATTGAGCTGTCTGATATCTCCTTAAGGCTTTTCTGTGCCAGGACAGCCACCTCTGTCAGCTCAAGGATCCCGATATCGCCTATGCACTCAAGCCCGGCCTGCATGATCTCTCGGAAGGTCCCTGACTTGTCTGACACGCGGTAGACATTCTCGTCATAGCAGATCCTTGAGACCGCAGATGAGCTGTCCTTCAGGCTTCTTACGATGGACAGCGTAACATCAGGCTTCAGGGCCATGAGCTTTCCGTCAGTATCGGTGAACGTGATCATGTTGCCCGAGACAAGAAAGTCCTTGTATCCGGCATAGAGATCATATTCCTCGAACCTGCTCATCTTATAAGGCCTGTATCCGTATGACCCGTAGAGAGACCTCAGGGCCATTATCACCCTCTCCTCTCCCTTGAGGTTAAGTTTCTCAGTCATCCGAGCCTCCGTCCTTCATGCGCTTTATGACGGTCCTGTATCCGCCGTCCCCGTAGACAAGGCAGCGGTTGACCCTGGAGATGGTGGCAGATGATACGCTGGTCTGCCTTGAGATCTCCATGTAGTTCTTCCCCTCATCCAACAGAAGCGCGACCTGGAATCTCTGCACCAGGTCCTGAAGCTCCTTGATCGTGCATACATCATCAAAGAATGATCGGCATTCATCCATGGTCCTGAGCTTGAGGACCGCAGAATAGAACTGCTCAGCCGCTTTTGTGTCTATCTTCTCCATCTGATGCTCCCTATATACTATATAGAATAATCATTGCTGTACGCATCATCACATTATCACTTTAACGCATTAAAGTAAATAGGTCTGCTGCAATTAGTTGAAACATAAGGGCCAATAAACAAAGAAAATAAAAGAAAAACATAACATTCAAAACCTAACGTAAGGTTTTATGGTGTAATATATTTTATTTTAAAATAAGGACTTACATACTCGAATCAACTTGACCATCATCAGCAAAAAAGCTAAATTACCTGATGTGAAAAACGCTTCCAACCTTATCCACAGGACAAAACCATACCTCTTTGTCGCTCCTGCAGTGCTTCTGGCAGCCCTTTTCTGCTGGTTCCCGGCACTCAAAGGCTTTTTGGAGTCGTTTCTCACAGTAAACCAGGCAGGCAAGGTGCTCGGCTTCGCAGGATTGGGGAACTACAGGATACTTTTTTCTGACAAGGCGTTCCTCAGCAGCCTGAAGATCACCGGGTTATTCATTGTGCTTTTTGTCCCTGCCAACACATTCCTCACGCTTCTGGCCGCCTCGCTCACTAGACGTAAGAGCAGGCACTCGTCCGTGCCTGAGTACATCTTCTTCTCCCCTGTCGCGATCTCGCTTTCCGCATACAGCCTTCTCTTCAAGGAGCTGTTCCGCGGAAAATCATCAGTCATAAACAGGATCCTTGGACTTAACTCAGGCTGGATCACCGAGCCAGCAGGGGCAATGGTGACGGTGGTAATTCTGGGAGTGTTCCTGGATTTCGGAATTGACTACATACTCCTTATGTGCGCATTCAGAAGCACTGACAGGAACGTCATAGAGGCAGCTCGGATGGACGGTGCCGGCGGATGGAGGCTATTCTTCGACATGGAGCTCCCGCTGATCCGTGAGACAGTGCTTGTCACCGTGTTCCTGGCGCTGAAAGACGCCATCCTGATCTCAGCCCCCATAATAATCCTCACAGAGGGAGGCCCCTTCAGAAGCACAGAGACCATCATGTTCTATTATTATGTGGAAGCCTTCAAGAGCGGGAACCGTGCCGTACAGAACTCCCTGGCCTCCCTTGTGCTGTCTTTGGCCGCATGCGCCATGGCTGTCTACAACATCCGCAGGAGGAGGCAACCATGAGAAAGAGAGTCCAGCGCAGGCCGTTTGACACATTCAAGTACATCCTGAGGAAGGTGATCCTCCTGCTGCTCGCAGTAATTGTGGCTTTCCCCCTCCTCTACATGTTCAGCTCCTCTTTTTTCTCGCCTAAGGACTTCAACAACCTGAGACTCTTCACAGTAACTCCAAGATGGAGCAACTATGCCAAGGCCCTGGGACACGGGTATTTCGGATCATTCATCTTCAATTCCATAGGGACTTCTGTCCTTGCGGCCCTCATCAGGACCTGTGTCGTGGTGCTGGCGGCATTTGCCTTCACGCATCTGAGGTTCAAGGGAAAGAACCTGATCTTGGGGGCACTGGTCCTGACGCTGTTCGTCCCGCAGGAGGCCATCCTGTACCAGAACTACAAGACTGTGGCCACGCTCGGGATGCTCAACACATGGGCGGGGATAATAGCCACAAGCCTCTTCTCCGCGGCTCAGATGCTTCTTCTCATGGGATCTTTCGTGTCCCACGGCATGCAGGCATATGACGCTGCAAGGATCGACGGGGCAAGCGACATCAGATACATATGGGATGTGCTTCTGCCGCTTTCGGGACCTGCCGTCCTGACAGTGATGATTCAGACGCTGATCACGACATTCAACAATTACCTGTGGCCTCTTCTTGTCACGAACAGGCCCAGGAGCAGGACCATTCAGGTCGGAATCACCATGCTCGGTTTCTCCGAGTCCGGAGAGACCGGTGCCCAGATGGCAGCCCTTGTGATGGTCACAGTGCCGTTCCTGGTCATAATGGCACTGGCTAAAAAGAGAATAGAGACTGCACTAATAAGCAAATGATTTCGGAGGAAATAAATGAGAAAACTTACATTGATCTTCATCATCATCGCAATGGCTATCACAGCACCGCTTTTCGCAGCCGGCGGCAAAGAGAAGGCGGAGACCGCCAAGGTCACAATCTGGCACTCAGCACAGGGAGCCAACGCCACCGTCTTTGAGGAGATAGCCCAGACCTTCAATGACACAATCGGAAAGGATAAGGGAATTGAGATAGAGGCTATCTATCAGGGAAAGGCCAATGACGTGCTGACCAGCGTCAATGCCGCATCAGGCACAGGAAACCTGCCTGACATAGCCATGATGGACGCGACAGCCGCCACAGACATGAATCACTCACAGTATCTTGTCACAGTTGATAAGCTCGGGATCGACACAAGCGACATCCTTGCCTGCGGCATAAGCTCCTATACATCCGAAAACGGACTTCTAGCCTTACCGTTTAACGCTTCCGCCCTTCTTTACTACTACAACAAGACACTTTATGACTCGCTCGGGGTAAATCCGCCTAAGACACTTGATGACATGGTAGAAGTAATGAAGAAGACCGGGACCAAGGACCGCGCGGCATTCGCAGGCGTTCCTGCCACGTTTGAGCTCACCACATTGATCGGCGCTCAGAACGGCCTCTCTTACATGCTGAACAACAGAAACGGCCACGACGGAGCTGCCACAGAGGTCCTCTTCGGGAAGGAAGGGACATACAAGACATTCCTTGAGAAGTGGAAGGCAGTCTATGACACAGGCTTCTACAGCCCCATCACAAGCGGAGTCACAGCCGAGTTCACAAGCGGACGCTGCGCTGCAATGCTAGCATCATCCAGCAACCTCGCATCAGTGATCAACTCAGTCTCAGGAGAGTTCGAGGTAGGAGTCGCGAAGGTCCCGATGGTCAATGAGAAGGCCACAGGCGGCACGGTCATCTCAGGCGGAGCGCTTTTCAGCTTCACTGACAGCCCTGCGGTCAAGACAGTCCTGGAGTACATGATCTCTCCGGATGTTCAGGCCAAGTGGTCAGAAGCCACAGGCTATGTCCCGGTGAGCACAAAGGCTTATGAGACAGAGGCTTACAAGGCATTCTTGGAGAAGAACCCGCAGTACAAGGTGGCCATCGAGTCATTGCTTGACTCCAACCCCGGTCTTGCCAATGTCTGGGTCCCGTCAGCTTACTCCGTCTACTACTCCTTCCAGTCCAATATAGCTGATGTGCTCAACGGCAAGGACATAGACGCCGCCGTCTCCGACATGGTGGCCATAGTCGAGGGAGCCATAGCCTCCTACTCGGCACAGAACAATTGAACCCATGGACATGAAGAAAGGGGTCACCGTTATGCGGCGACCCCTTTTCCTTTACTGCTGGTTCTGATCAATCCACCTTCGGGAGCTTTGCAAGGGATGCGGCGATATCCGCGTCGGTCGGGATTGAGTCTGTCATTGTCCCGTCGTTGAAGCTCTTGTAGGCTGAAAGGTCGAAGTAACCTGTTCCGGTAAGGCCGAACAGGATGTCCTTGGCCTCTCCTGTCTCCTTGCACTTGAGGGCCTCGTCAATCGCGACCCTGATGGCATGGCTGCTCTCCGGTGCAGGCAGGATTCCCTCTGTCCTTGCGAACTGCTCCGCAGCCTCGAAGACCCTGGTCTGCTCCACGCTTGTTGCCTCCATGTAGCCGTCATCGTACAGCTGTGAGAGGATGCTCGACATTCCGTGGAATCTCAGACCGCCTGCGTGGTTCGGTGACGGCATGAACTGGCTTCCCAGTGTGTACATCTTCGCGAGCGGGCAGACATAACCTGTGTCGCAGAAGTCGTATGCGTATTTTCCGCGTGTGAATGACGGGCAGGAAGCAGGCTCGACAGCGATGATGCGGTAGTCTGCCTCGCCTCTGAGCTTCTCACCCATGAACGGGGCGATCAGGCCTCCGAGATTCGATCCGCCGCCGGCGCATCCGATGATGATGTCAGGCTTGACGCCATACTTGTCCAAAGCGGCCTTTGCCTCAAGACCGATGACAGACTGGTGCAGGAGCACCTGGTTCAGCACTGATCCGAGGACATACCTGTAACCCTCATGTGTGACGGCATATTCGACTGCCTCACTGATGGCGCATCCGAGAGATCCGTTTGTCCCCGGGAATGCCTCGAGGATCCTTCTTCCTGCCTCTGTGGTGTTGGACGGTGACGGAGTGACCTCTGCACCGTAGGTCCTCATGACCTCACGGCGGCCAGGCTTCTGCTCGTAGCTGATCTTGACCATGTAGACCTTGAGGTCCAGTCCAAGATATGCGCAGCTCATCGAGAGAGCCGTGCCCCACTGCCCTGCTCCGGTCTCTGTGGTCACACCCTTCAGGCCCTGCTGCTTGGCATAATAGGCCTGTGCGATTGCCGAGTTGAGCTTGTGGCTTCCTGAGGTGTTGTTTCCCTCGAACTTGTAGTAGATGTGCGCCGGTGTTCCCAGAGCCTCCTCAAGACAATATGCGCGTACGACCGGAGACGGCCTGTACATCTTGTAGAAATCACGGATCTCCTTGGGGATCTCGACGAATCTTGTGTCGTTGTCCAGCTCCTGCTTTACCAGCTCCTTGCAGAAGACGCCCTCCAGTTCCTCAGCTGTCATGGGCTTGAGTGTGCCCGGGTTGAGAAGCGGTGCCGGCTTGTTCTTCATGTCCGCGCGGAGATTGTACCAGGAGGAAGGTATCTCATTCTCTGAGAGATAAATCTTGTAAGGGATGTCTTTGATTGCTTTTGTTGCCATGTTCTGTTCCTCCTGTGGCTATTGTTTCTGTGTACAGTAACGTTACTGTCAATAGAAACATACCATCAGTAGGAAAAAGATGCAATAGTTTTTTTGAAATTTTTCAGATTTGCTTGAAGAAAACGCATTTCGTCTTGTGCTCGCAGCCTGCGCAGGCAGATCCGGGGCATTCGGTGAAGCCGTCCTCCGCGCTCTCAAGCTGGTCTATGTGCCACTTCAGCTCGTCAATGTGGCTCTGGATCACGCTCATGCGCTCCATGCTCTTGGAGAGCTTGCTGCGGTACTGGGACAGAAGAGCTGTCCTTCTCTTGTTTCCGCTCTGGTCCTCTTCCTTCAGCTTGATGATCCTGGATATCTCATCGAGTGTGAAGCCAAGGGACTTGAGCTCCATGATGCGCTTGAGGTAGACAAGGTCCTGGTCCGAGTAATAACGCTGGTTGCCTCCGGTCCTTCCCTCGGAGAGCAGACCGAGCTCACCATAATATCTTATGGTCCTGAGCGTCAGCCCGGAGAGCTTTGCGATCTCACCAATCTTGTACCGTTTCATCATGAGAATATTAACAGACGAGCCATGGGCTGACAACATCAAATCACTTTACAAGAACCGCTACTTTATTTATAAATAAGCACGATGGAACTCTGGGATATCTACGACATCAACAAGAACAAAACAGGCCGCACCATGGTCAGAAACGACTGGACCATGAAGGAAGGAGACTATTATCTCTCCGTCCTCGGTGTGATCCACAGGCCTGACGGCAGGTTCCTCATCACCAGAAGGGCCATGGACAAGGCCTGGGCTCCCGGCTGGTGGGAGATTCCCGGAGGCGGAGTCAAAGCCGGAGAGACATCATTTGAGGCAGTCTGCCGAGAGGTCCTTGAGGAGACAGGAGTAGATGTCTCAAAGGCGGAAGGCGGCTACCGCTTCTGCTATCACAGGGAGAACAAGGGCCAGAACTACATCGTGGACATCTACCGCTTCGAGATGAATATCACGGACAAGGACGTCAGGCTACAGACAGATGAGGACATTGACGGCAAGTTCGCCACCCTTGATGAGATCAAGGCCATTGCCGAGGAAGGAAAGTTCCTCCACTACAGCAGCATCAAGGCAATCTTCGAGTCTTAATCAACGTAATGCAGGATGTCCCCGTAGGTCGGGAACGGCCAGTACACGCGTCCTACCAGAAGCTCAAGCTCATCTGCAACCTTTCTCGCATCCTCCATTGCCGGGACTATGCACTGACGGCAGAAATGGGAGAGCTCCGAGCCTCCGTGAGACTTGCTCTTCTCGATCAGGGATGAGAGTACATCACATCTTTCGGAAAGCACATCCATCAGAGAGCTGATTTTTTCCAGAAGAGACCGCTCAACCTTACACGAGAGTGCCGGGTTGGCAGTTTTCTTGGCATTGATGCTCTGAGCCATGATACTAGTGTAATAACTTACAGCTGGTATGATCTCCTGGACTATCATATCGCGCATCGTCAGTGCCTCGATATTGATGGTCTTGCAGTACTCGTCAGTCAGGATCTCAAAGCGGGAATGCATCTCAAGCGGGCTGAAGACACCGAACTCCGCAAAGAGGTCAATGTTCTTCTTGGCCACAAAAGCATCAAGGGCCTCAGGTGTGGAGCGGAGGTTCGCAAGTCCTCTTCTGGCTGCCTCATCAAGCCACTCAGGTGAGTAGTTGTTTCCGTTGAACACAATCCTCTTGTGCGCGTTGTATGTGTCGCGGATCAGGTCTGTCACGGCCTGCTCAAAGTCCTTGGCTCCCTTAAGCTTCTCATAGAAGGACCTGAGCTCCTTGGCCACGATTGTGTTCATCACGATGTTCGGACCTGAGACGGAGAATGAAGAGCCAAGCATCCTGAACTCGAACTTGTTTCCGGTGAAGGCGAACGGGGATGTCCTGTTGCGGTCGGTGGTGTCCTTTGAGAAGGACGGAAGGACATGGACTCCGAGCTCCATGCTTATCTTCTGGGCACCCTTTGCGCTCTTACCCGCGGCAATTGACTCAAGGATCTCAGTCAGGTCGCTTCCGAGGAACATCGAGACAATCGCAGGAGGTGCCTCGTTGGCCCCGAGCCTGTGGTCGTTTCCGGCACTTGCCACAGAGACCCTGAGAAGGTCCTGATACTCGTCAACGGCCTTGATTACGGCGGAGAGGAAGAGCAGGAACCTGAGATTGTGCTTCGGGTTCTTTCCAGGATCAAGGAGGTTCATTCCGGTATCTGTGGAGATGGACCAGTTGTTGTGCTTGCCGCTTCCGTTCACACCTGCGAACGGCTTCTCATGCAGAAGGCACACAAAGCCGTGACGCTCTGCGACCTTCTTCATCATGTCCATGGTGATCTGGTTGTGATCAACGGCAACATTGGTTGTGGCAAAGACGGGTGCAAGCTCATGCTGGCACGGGGCAACCTCATTGTGGCGGGTCTTGGCGCTGACACCCAGCTTCCAGAGCTCCTTGTCCAGGTCCCTCATGAACTCGGCCACACGGGTCTTGATGGCTCCGTAATAGTGGTCATCCATCTCCTGGCCCTTGGGTGCCCTGGCCCCGAAAAGCGTGCGCCCGGTGAAGATCAGATCCCGTCTTCTGACAAAGTCGCTCTTGTTGATCAGAAAGTACTCCTGCTCGGGTCCGACTGTGGTTATGACACGCTTCACGTCATCTCCGAAAAGGCTGAGGATCTTCACCGCCTCTGAGCTGATGGCCTCCATGCTTCTGAGCAACGGTGTCTTCTTGTCCAGGACCTCTCCCGTGTAAGAGCAGAAGACTGTGGGTATATACAGGACATCATCACGGATGAAGGCATAACTTGTAGGGTCCCATGCGGTGTAGCCGCGGGCCTCGAACGTGGCGCGCAGGCCTCCTGACGGGAAGGATGAACCGTCAGCCTCACCTTTGATCAGGCATTTTCCGGAGAACTCCAGGAGCACGCGGCCGCCCTCCGCAGGATTTACAAAGGAGTCATGCTTCTCGGCTGTTATTCCGGTCATGGGCTGGAACCAGTGGGTGTAATGGGTGCAACCGTGCTCCAGCGCCCATGTCTTCATGGCATTGGCAACGCTGTTCGCCACGGCAAGATCAATGTCCTTGCCCTCGGCGATTGTGCGGCGCAGAGTCTTGTAGATGTCCTTCGGGAGCTTCTCCCTCATGACGTTGTCGTTGAAAACCAGACTTCCGAAATAATCAGCCACTGTCTCCATGAAAAACCTCATGTTTCTGTATATAGTTATGACTTCTTCTACTTTATTTCAGCCAAACCGTCAACTTATTTGAAATAAAAACTGGAAATAAAGTATAATAGGTACTGTTCTGGAGGACAGCATGGACAGCAAAACCCGTGACAGGATCATGGCTTTCATCGAGGAGCAGGACGTCAGGTTCGTCAAGCTCGCATTCTGCGACATTTTCGGACAGCTGAAGAACATCTCTATCAGCGCCAAATCACTGCCCAAGGCAATGGAGAGAGGTGTGGGCCTCAATGCCGCATCCATAAGGGGCTTCTTGAACATAGATGACTCAGACCTGCTGCTCTTCCCTGATCCGGACACACTGACAATCCTTCCCTGGAGACCTGCGGACGGAAAGGTGGCCCGCTTCTTCTGCGAGATCCGGCAGTCAGACGGAAGCCTGTTTGACGGCGATGTCCGCTCAATGCTTAAAACCTATGAGAAATCACTGATCAAGTCCAAAATAAGCCTTCAGGCAAGAACTGAGATAGAATTTTATCTCTTCAAGAAAGATGCGGACGGAAACCCGACAGACATCCCAATGGACCGTGCCTCCTACTTTGAGGCCGCCCCGATCGACAAAGGAGAGAACATCAGGCGTGAGATATGCCTGAACATGGAGCAGATGGGAATCACCTATGTGGCAAGCCACCATGAGAAAGGCCCCGGCCAGAATGAGATCCGCTTCAGCCCTGCCCCGCTTCTGGATGCAGCCGATCATCTGGTAACCTTCAAGGACATAGTGAAGATCACTGCGGACCGGATGGGTCTTTTCGCGTCATTTTTACCGAAGCCGCTTTTCAACGAGAACGGATCGGGTCTTGCCATCAGCCTTTCACTTGACAAGGCAAAGGCAGCTGACAGAGGCGCCCTTGCAAGGCAGATGACAGGCGGAATCCTCAGACGAATAGAGGAGATCACACTCTTCTTAAATCCCATCGCAAACTCCTATGAGAGGATCGGTACGTTCGAGGCGCCTTTTGCAGTCAACTACGGACTTGGCAACGGAAACTACCTGATCAAGACCCATCCTGAGGCCGCAAGAGTCAAGGTCAGAAGCACGGACCCGTCCTGCAACCCCTATCTTGCCTGCCTGCTTCTTGCTGGAGCCGCCATGGAGGGCATACGCGACAATCTCAATCCTGATGACTTCCAGACCGGCTCAGAGCTCCCTGACACACTCAATGACGCCATCAAGCGTGCGGAGAAGTCAGAGTTCGTGACCACGATGATCCCGCAGGTGCTCTTTGAGAAGTTCCTCCAGGCAAAGCGTGATGACTGGCTTGAGAGCTCCCTCTCAGGAGATCCGATGCTTAAGGCCAAGAACATGGAGTTCCCTGTCACATGAGAAAGACAAAAGAGAAGAAAAAGAAGAACAGGCGCTATCTCAGCTCCTATGAGATCGAGCTCTCCGGAGTGGGCAGCAAACTCTCCGAGTATTACGACTACGATGAGAAGAAGAAGGTCTTTGAGATTCCCCTTCACTATGAGAAGGCAAGCGACCTCTACTGTCCCAATGTCGACTTCAAGGAAAAACCCAACATCTCCGACGAGACAACAGACAACATGGTCGATCTTCTCCAGGACATACCAGACGGAAGGAAGGCCGAATTCTCCATTACAATCGACGACTATGAGGGGATAGCACCCGGCAAAGTGCTTGAGGGAATCAACGATGCCCTGGCTCTGAGGCACCTCAGGTTCATACATGAGGACACGGCAAAGGGCATCAAGGTGGGAATGCTGATGTTCTTCGGAGCATCACTGATCCTGCTGAAGACCTACGGGATCCTGTTCGGATGGTGGGGCGAGGGAAATGTCTCAAGCGACCTCTTCACCTACATCCTGGATATCTTCGGCTGTGTCCTGATCTGGGAGTCAATATACGGTGTTTTCGTGGACCGTTCTGAGGAGATAGCTTTCGAAAAGGCGATATCGAAGAAGGTTCACGCCATCAAGCTCTATGATGAGAGCGGAAACAAGGCACTTTCCGGCGAGGGCAGTTCAAGCCTAATAACAATAATGGGCAGGAACAAGAAAAAGCAGATATCAAACCGCCTGCTGCTTCTGAGCGGGTTCTCCCTTCTTGCAGCCTCCGTGTCCGACATATTGTGGACCATCCAGAACGCATCCACATTCGTCGAGTACGGCCGTCTCTCGGTGATCGTCGCAGCAGTCACAGGCCTGATCTCGGCCATGGTTATAGCAAGGGTCGGACTTGTCGCCATAAGCATTTACAGGGGCAGATTCACCAAGAACATCACAGGCGCCATACTGACTGTGATAATGCTTGGAATCCTTGTGGGAAATATCGTCACGCTGAACATAAACGCCAGGGAGGTCATGATCTCGACCATCTTCAAGATCATCGTGGAGGCAGCCTTTGTCGTAGGTCTTGTCCTGAGATTCTCCTACTTCATTGAGCTCAACAAGTCCTACAGGGAGAAGCACAATACGGAAGCCGGGAAATAACGTCACTCATACTGTGACGCATAGAGCTTGTAATAGAATCCCTTCTTGTCCATCAGCTGGCGGTGAGTGCCCTGCTCCACCACATCTCCGTGATCCAGGACCAGGATGTTGTCCGCGTTCTGGATGGTGGACAGCCTGTGGGCTATGACAAAGCATGTCTTTCCGCTCATCAGCTCAAGCATGGCGTCCTGGATCTCACGCTCGGTGGATGTGTCGACGTTGCTCGTGGCCTCGTCAAGGATAAGCATCTTTGAGTCATAAAGCATGGCCCGTGCGATTGTCAGAAGCTGTTTCTGACCCTTTGAGATATTGCCTCCGTCCTCTGATATGACGGTGTCATAGCCGTTGGGGAGCCGCATGATGAACGGATGGATGTGGGCCTTCTTGGCAACACTCACAACATCGTCCAGCGTTGCGTTCTCACTTCCGTATGCTATGTTCTCGTACACCGTGCCGCGGAAAAGCCAAGTGTCCTGCAGGACCATTGCATAGGCGGCGCGCAGGCTGGGCCTTGTGTACTCAAGCTCGTTCTTCCCGTCCACGCGGATCATACCGCTGTCACAGTCATAGAAGCGCATCAGCAGGTTGATCATAGTGGTCTTTCCGGCTCCTGTGGGACCGACTATTGCTATGAGTTTTCCGCTGTCAGCCTTGAAGCTCAGGTTGTGCAGGATGGTCTTCTTCTTGTCATAGCCGAACGACACATCGTCGAACTCGACATCGCCCTTGACCTCATTGAGCACCGTGGCGCCCTCAAGGTCCTCAACCTCCTCCGGCTCATCCAGCAGGTTGAAGATCCTCTCAGAGGCGGAGAGAGCGGAGAATATCTCGTTCATTATGTTGGCTATCTCGTTGATCGGACCTGAGAACTTGCGTGAGTAGAGGATGAAGCTGGAGATCTGTCCCAGTGAGACCCGGCCGCCCATGAAGAGGAAGGATCCGAGCGTGGCGATCAGACCCAGGGAGAGGTTGTTGATCATTCCCATGGAAGGACCTATGGCCACTCCGCGGCTGTCTGCGTTGTAGTATGCGTCGGCTGCCTGGCCGTTGACCTTTGCGAACTTCTGGCAGACCTTGTCGTTGTATGCGTAGGCCTGGATTGTCTTCTGGCCTGAGAACATCTCCTCCACAAAGCCGTTCATGTAGCCGTAGCTCTTGGACCTCTTGATGAAGAGAGGTCTTGTCTTCTTCTTGATGTAAACCGTGTAGGACACAGAGACAGGAATGGTCACAAGCACTATCAGAGCCAGCGCGGGAGAGATCCTGATCATCATGAACAGTGATCCAAGCACCGTTATGGAGCTTGTCATGATTGCCACGATGTCCGTCTGGATTGAGGCTGACACAACATCAACGTCGTAGCTGACGCGGCTGATGATGTCTCCCGCCTGGTTCTTGTCAAAGAAAGAGACGGGAAGCCTTGAGAGCTTCTCAAAGCACTCCTTGCGGAGCTTACGCGCCGTGTACTTGGCCACAAGCGTCATGATGATGCTGATTCCAAGCGATATCATGGATGAGGAGACATAGAAGAGAAGCATCAGCTTCACATAGTGCAGCACATTGCCGAAGTTGACCTTGCCTGCACCGGCTGCGGCCTCGTTTATGGCCTTTCCTGCAAGGCTGGGGCCTATGAGGGACAGCACGTTGGCGGTAAGACTCATTATCAGGGCAAGCAGGATCAGGAGCCTGAACTCCTTCACATATGAGAGGATTCTCCTTAAGGCCTTCCTGCTGTCCTTTGGCTTGTGCTCGTTGACGCTGAATCTTCTTGGCGGCATGTCAGACCTCCCCCATCTGCGTCTCGTAGATGTCACGGTACTGGGGTGTGGATGCAAGAAGCTCCTCGTGGGTGCCTATTCCGATTATCCTGCCCTCGTCCAGCATGATTATCTGGTCAAGGCTCATGATCGAGCTCACACGCTGGGCGATTATTATCATTGTCGCATCATCATGGTTCTGGCGGATGTTCTTCCTGAGTAATGAATCAGTCCTGTAATCAAGGGCACTTGAGGAGTCATCCAGCACCAGGATGTCCGGATGTGCGGCAAGGGCCCTGGAGATCAGAAGCCTCTGCTTCTGGCCTCCGGAGAAGTTCGCACCATGGATCGCAGCCTCATGCTCGTACTGGTCATCGTAGTCCTCTATGAACTCCCCCGCCATGGCATTCCAAGCAGCATTTTTCATATCATCATGGCTTACATCGCGTCCAAAGCTAAGATTCTCAGCTATTGTGTCTGCAAAGATGGCATCGTTCTGGAAGACAACCCCGAAGTGCCTTCTGAGCTTGTCAAGCTCGTAGGTGCGCACGTCACGGCCGTCTATGAAGACATGACCCTCCTGCGGATCATAGAAGCGCATCAGTAGATTCAGGATTGTTGTCTTGCCGCTTCCGGTTGCTCCGATTATTCCGAGGCTGCCTCCGCGCGGGATACGGAAGCTGATGTCGTTCAAGGTCTTCTCCCTGCTTCCGCCTGCGAATGCGGAGACTGAGCTTCCGTCACCTGCAGCATCTGTCCCGCCGTTGTAGGTGAATGAGACATTGTCGAAGATGATGTAGTCGTCAGACGGAGCCTCTGCACCCTCAGATACAGTCTCAAGCCCGTCCGGGCGGTTCATCACAGAGGAGATCCTGTTTGCGGATGCGTTTGCCTTGCTCATGTTCAGGAAGAACCTGTTGAGGATCAGGACCCCCATTAGGATCATCTGGAAGTAAGAGAGGAAGGCAAGGATCACACCGGGCTGGGTCACGCCCTTGTTCACCCTGTATGCTCCGAAAAGCACAACCAGCGTCAGGCCAATGTTCATGGCGAGGCTGATAACAGGTCCGGGAAGAGACATCACCACGCTTGCCTTGATCTCGGAGCGGCTCATGGACTCATTGGCATCTGAGAAACGGCGCTTCTCGTATTTTTCCTTGGACAGTGCCTTGACCACGCGGATTCCCGTGATGTTCTCACGCATTATCCTTACCACGTTGTCCAGCTTTGTCTGCACTATGTCGTAAAGGGGGATTCCCTTTCTGGAGATTATCACAACCGCGACAAGCAGGATCGGAGCAAGGATTATCAGCACCAGCGCAAGGCCGGTGTCCATCGTGAGTGTGATGAAGATTCCTCCGAACAGCAGAAACGGCGCGCGTATGGCGATGGTCTGTGTTATCTGCATGAATGACTGGACGTTGTACGAGTCACTGGTCATCCTGGAGATAAGTGACGGAAGCCCGACCTCATCCATCTGGTCTCCGGAGAGATTGATTGACTTGGTGAACAGGTCCTGCCTCACCTTGTATATGCATTTACGCGCGATGCGCACTGAGCCCCTGTTGGCCCCGACACTGATGAAGCGCGTTATTATGGCCACACTGAGCATTATCCCGCCCCAGAGCAGGATCATCCTCACGTCCTTTGTGGGGGCGACCGTGTCTATCATATATTCAAGGATGTATGGGAGAAACAGCTCAAGGACCGTTGCAAGAGACTTCATGAAAAGGACAAGGACTATTGCCCAGATATGCTTTCTCATGTACGACCATATGAACTTCATGGGCCAAATTATCTCACAAATGATATTTTATTCCTATACGATATTTCTCGTATTTTCTGCGTACGCAATGCACTTGAAAACATCGGGTCGTTCTGATAGATTTTCTATGAAATGAGATACAAGGCAGAGAGAGACACATTCCAGATAAACTTTATGAAATGAAGTACCGGTTCATACCGGTATTTTTTTTGCCTTGCACCTTCATGAAGGAGTTTTTGCTTATGAACAGCTTCAAGGGAAGATCCCTGTGCGTGATTGATGATTTCTCAAAGAAGGAGAGACTTTACCTCTTCTCAAAGGTCAGGAGCCTCAAGGAGGCCACCGCAGCAGATGACAGGAAGAAGATTGACAGCTTCAGGATCAACGATCCCGATTTCGGAATCTATGAGGTGTTCCTGGAGGACAGCACCAGGACAAAGGAGAGCTTCCGCAATGCGGCGAACTTCCACCACGCAAAGCTCACAGAGATGAGCGCGGACAACTCCTCATTCAACAAGGGTGAGAGCTACGCTGACACCTTCAACACACTGTGCGGCTACAACAACAGGATATTCATCATCAGAAGCAAGGTCGAGGGAGTCTGCAGGCACCTCAGCGAGGAATGCTCCAGCTACGCCAAACGCAACGGCCTTCCGTTCACACCGGCATTCATCAACGCAGGTGACGGCAAGCATGAGCACCCCACGCAGGAGCTTCTGGACGAGTACTCCTTCCTTGAGGACAACAACTGGGACACACAGAGCATCCACATCGCACTTGTCGGAGACCTCTACCACGGCAGGACGGTCCACAGCAAGGCAGACGGACTTAAGCTCTGGAACAAGGTCCGCGTCGACCTGATTGCCCCGGAGGAGCTCGCAATGCCCGAGAGCTACGTGACAAAGATGAAGGACAACGGCTTTGAGGTCCGCACCTTCAGCTCGATCGAGGAGTATCTGGACCAGAATGACATAGCCACAAAGTGGTACTTCACAAGACCACAGCTTGAGCGCATGGGTGAGAAGATCCTCGCGAAGGCCGACAGCCTCAGGGCATCGATCACATTCCAGCAGTCATTCATGGACAAGCTCCCCGAGGGCACCAAGTTCTATCACCCGCTTCCAAGGCACAAGGTCCACCCCACAATCCCGACATTCCTGGACGATACCCCTCTCAACGGATGGGAGAAGCAGTCAATCAACGGAATGTACTGCAGGATCGTGCTCCTTGCGCTTGTGGCAGGCAAGATCGGCGATGACTATGTCCCAGAGGACGCAAAGGAGGAGAAGCCAGATGACAAGTGGATCATCGAGGCAACTCCGAACAGCGCCCCCAAGAAAGAGGAGATATCCGAGGGAGTCAGACCCATCAGAAACGGAATTGTGATAGACCACATCTGCAAGGGCGACTCACCCGAGGAGATCAGGCGCCACATGATCCTCATCAGGAAGGTCATGGGACTCGATGCCCTGAAGGGCGGCGAATGGGTCAGCCAGAGCGCAAGCGGTCAGTTCAAGGGAATAATCTTCAGGCCGGGTGAATTCGACTTCGACCACAAGCAGGTAAAGCGTCTTGCTGCCGTAGCTCCGGGATGCACGCTCAACATCATCCAGGACGGCAAGGTCGCAAAGAAGTACCGCACTTCCCTTCCCCCGAGAATCTACAACTTCGATGACATGATGTGCCGCAACGAGGCATGCATCTCCAACGACAGCCAGAACGAGCATGTCCAGGCCATGTTCACCAGAACCCATGACGGAAGATACACCTGCGCATACTGCGGCAGGGTCCATACATTCAAGGAGATATTCAAATGAGAAAGACAAGGTACGCAGAGGATATCGCACGCAAGGCACTTGAGATGGGAGCCATCAGGCTCTCGCCGGAGAAGCCGTTCTGCTGGGCAAGCGGCTATTACATGCCGATCTACAATGACAACAGGACCCTGCTGGGGGACTACGAGACAAGGAAGATGATCGCCCTTTCCTTCAAGGAGATCCTTGATGACCTGGGCTTTGATCCGGACAACATCGCCGGCACAAGCACCGCCGGAATCCCTCATGCCACAACCCTGGCGGACCTCCTCAAGAAGCCGGTCTCCTACATCCGCTCCTCCTCAAAGGACCATGGTCTTCAGAACCAGATCGAGGGTCTGGGAAGAGCTAAAGGCTATGAAAAACATAAGGTTGTCCTGATAGAAGACCTCATTAGCACAGGAATGTCCTCCATAAAGGCAGTCAAGGCAATCCAGGAGGCAGACGGCTTTGTACCCTACTGCCTTGCAATCTTCTCATACGGGACTGACCAGGGGAAGGAGGCCTTCGCATCCCTCGATCCTGCATGCGAGCCCATAACCATTCTCGATTACAACTACGTCATCCCCATTGCCAGGGAGACCGGTTACATAAAGCCTGACCAGGAGGCGATGCTCCTTGAGTGGTCAGCATCCCCGTTCACCTGGGGAGAGAAGCACGGCTGGAAGAAGGAGGAGCGCTGATGAACTACATTGAGCTTTTGAGAGACACCGCCAGAAAGGCGGGAAACTGCGCCTGTCTGGGAATTGACCCGAACTTCGGAGCCCTGCCTGAGGGCCTTGATGTGAGACAGTTCTTCCTGGAGCTCTTCGAGGCCATGGACAAGGCAGGCATCAAGGTCGCCGCCATAAAGCCGAACATCGGTTATTTCTCCAAGCTCGACAGACCGCTTGAGGGAGACTTCTCAGGCTCAAAGGCACTTGCCGACATAGTGAAGGCGCTGCCTGCAAGACCTTTCATCCTTGATGCCAAGCGCGGTGATATCGCAACATCATCCGCGAACTATGCGTTCGAGGCTTTCAGGTGCTGGGGTGCAGACTGCGTCACAGTCTCCCCTTACATGGGAAATGACAGCATCAGCCCGTTTGCAAGTGCAATCGGAGACGGAGCCGCCGACAAGGGCTTCTACATCCTCAACCGCACAAGCAACCCCGGCGGCAAGGACCTTCAGAACCAGGTGATGCAGGACGGAAGACCGGTTTACATGCATGTGGCTGACCTGATTGCAAAATGGAACAAGGAGTACAGCAGCGGCATCGGGGCTGTTGTGGGAGCCACCAACCTTACGGAGTTCGAGCAGCTCTCGGATTTCTATGCGGACAAGAGCGTGCCTCTTCTGATTCCGGGAGTGGGAAGCCAGGGCGGAAGCGCACCGGATGTCATTGGCATAATGAAGAAGACAGGCTACCCCCTTGAGCTCTGCAGGATAAACTCATCATCCGCACTCACCCATCCATGGGCCAAGAGAAAGGAGGCAGCTCCTGCCGACTGGAAGGATGTCTGCATTGACGCGATCAGGAAATTCACCGAGGAGTGCTCACTGTGACAGAGACCTTTGTCCGCAGGCCTTTTCCGATGGGCCATCTGGAGCATAAGCTTCATCTGGCTACCGTAAGCGGAGTAGCCACAACCAAGCCGGATCTCATCAGATGGTTCGAGAGAAATGTCCCGGATGTCGAGATCATCACGACCAAGAGCTTCCAGGTCCGTCCGAATCCGGGAAACCGTGAGCCTGTTATCTGCGAGACCCAGGAAGGAAACTTCGGGAACTCCGTAGGACTGAGGAACCCGGGCATGGAGGTCGCCCTCCCGCAGCTTGAGAAACTGAGGCGGGAAGGCCTTTCCAGATGGCTCAACGTCTCGGTCTCCGCCGACAACCCGGATGACTTCACAACACTAGTCAGATCCTTCGACCAGGTGGCCGATTCGATTGAGCTAAACTTCTCCTGCCCCCATGCAAAGGCAGGCTTCGGAGCCTCCATCGGCGTGGACAAGAACATAGCCTCTGATTATGTCAGGAGGATCTGTCAGGATTATCCTGAGAGAAAGAGCCTTCTTTTCATCAAGCTCACCCCGAACGTGGACAACATCGGTGAGATCGCAAAGGCTGTCATTGACGCCGGAGCTGACGGAATAACAGCAATCAACACAGTAGGTCCCGCCCTTCATGTGGATCCGGCCTGCGGAAAGCCCATACTGCAGAATGCACTCGGCGGAAAGGGCGGAAAGTCAGGCTCCTGGGTCTATGACCGTGCCATAGAGGCAATCAGGGAGATCAGGGAAGCCGTTGGAGAGAACATCCCCATCATCGGAATGGGAGGTGTCTCAACCAAGGACCAGTGCGCTGAGATGATCAGTTCCGGTGCGGATGCGGTAGGAATAGGATCTGCCCTGGCGCACATAAGGCAGCAGGACTGGCCGCAGTTCTTCCATTCAATGACAAATGACTCTGACGTCCCTCACAGAAGCGGCAGGGTCATGGAATACGTAAAGCATACCGTCACAGGAAAGAGACTTCATTGTGAGGACACCTTACTTCTGACTCTTGAGGACAAGAGCCACACCATGGCCTCCTTCAAGGCAGGAGAGTTCGTGTTCCTCTGGATTCCGGGAATCGGAGAGAAACCCTTCAGCGTGGCTATGACTGAACCTCTGACCTTCATCATCAAGAAGCGCGGCCCGTTCACAGAGGCTGTGTTCAACAGCATCCAGGTGGGTGACACCATCATGCTCAGAGGCCCTTACGGAGCCGAGGTAGATGTCCCGAAATCAAAGAAGGCAGTCATAATCGCCGGCGGCACAGGAGAGGCCGTAGCCTATCCTCTTGCCCGGAAACTCAAGTATAGAAAGACTCCGATGAGCTTCCTTGTAGGCACAAGCGTTGACGGAAACAATGGCATATTATCCAAAGAACTCTCAGAATTCGGAAGGTATGTCTGCATTTCAGATAACGGAAAGCCCGGGAGAATCCTTGAGAACCTTGATGATGAGATAAGATACATCACATCTGATGGGACACCGATCAGTGATGTTGCCTTCTACCTGATCGGACCCGAGATCTTCATGAAGATCGCAGCAGGCAAGATCAAGGCCCATGGGGTTGATCCTGATATGATTTTGCTCTCAATGGAGAGAAACTCAATGTGCGGCATAGGCCTTTGCGGGGAATGCTCCTGCGGAGGACACCTTGCCTGCCAGTGGGGGACCTTCATGAGACTGTCATTCCTTGAAGAGGAGAAAGTGCTGTGACAGACGCTCATGTGCATCTCAGGGACTGGAACCAGAGTAGCAAGGAGACCGTGCTCCACGGCATGCTCACAGGTGCCAAGGCAGGCTTTGACATCTTCTTCGACATGCCTAACACAAACCCTCCTGTGACATCACGGGATGCAGCCCTGAAGAGACTTGAGCTTGGCAGTGATGCAGAGAGACAGCTTGGGAAACTTGGTTATGATGTCCATTACCACATCTATCTGGGCCTGACACAGGACAAGGACCAGATCGCAGAGATGGTCAGGACCTACAATGACCTTTTCCCGAAGGTCTGCGGCCTGAAGCTGTTCGCATCCCAGTCCACAGGTAACATGGGGATAATCGGAAAGGATAATCAGTACGGAATCTGCAGGGCTCTTTCTGAACTCGATTACAGAGGAGTCCTTGCCGTTCACTGTGAGAAGGAGGAGCTCTTCAGGCCTGATGAGGTCTCCCATTCCAAGAAGAGACCTTCTGAGAGTGAGGAGGCATCTGTCCGCGACCAGATTGAGAATGCTGAGAGATCAGGCTTCAAGGGAAAGCTCCATATCGCCCACATCAGCACCGAGGGTGCGCTGGATGCCGTTAGAGAGGCCAGAAGACGTGGCAAGATCAGAGTAACATGCGGAGCCACCCCGCACCACATCCTCCTGAACTCGGATTCAGAGAGCATGATCGTCAAGATGAATCCCCCGCTCCGATCGGAGTCAGACCGCCTTGCAGTATGGAACGCGCTCTTTGACGGAACCATAAACTGGGTTGAGAGCGACCATGCGCCACACACCCTGGAGGACAAGGAAAACGGGGCAAGCGGAATTCCCGGCTTTGAGGGGATGATCCTGACGATACAGGCTCTCAGGAAGGCCGGCATGACAGAGGCAAGGCTTACAGAGCTTTTCTGCACCAACGCCCTGAGCACATTCGGCATAGAAGAGAAATCGTCCCCCGTACCTGAAGTCACACAGCAGATGCTGGACTCCGCCCGCTCAGCCTACCCTTTCTCCGCCTGGAATACTCAGTCAATTACTGGAATCTGATTCATTCTGTTGTCTGCAGTCAATTACTGAATCTATAAAAACGTCATGGCCCTCAACTGTGAACAGTGCCTTGTACCTTCCTTCAAATAAGGCACTCCGATATGGCAGGTTTAAATTCGACAATACATGATCAGACGGAAACTGAAACGGGTTTTCCTTGATTCTTTCTTTTTTTTCCTCAAATGAAAACTGTAATCTTCTTGCTGCGTGAGGGCTGACTCTGGAAAGAAAAGTGATATGGTTCAGTAGTTGCGATCTAACTCTTGTCGCCAGGATTACTCTGTATTTTTCCATAGCCCGGATTCCTCTCTGCCACGGAGATGATTTCATCCATCTCCTTCAACACATAATCTGCATCATAGCCCTTGAATCCGTTCCTTCTCTCTTCTCTGGCAGCGAGAATGTCGTCCAAAGCAGTCCTGTCTTGTGGAGACAAAGACAGGTTCAGAGGAACAGCTTTCTCCCTCACAATCTGAGTCAGAAACATGTTGATTGTCCCGCTCATTGTCATTCCAAGCTGGGACAGGACATCCTCTGCCTGTTTTTTCAAGTTTGAATCGATTCTGATGCACATGTTGACGCTTGGCATATCCTAGGCTCCTTACATTATTATTGTAAAGCCTTTGTATATGCATTGTCAATGCAAATCAACATCAGACCTTTTGACTACGCGCATTCCGGAAAATAACCAGCTTGCCCAGAAGGTAGTTCATTATGCCTACAATTATGGCGGCTATGGCCTTCATCCCAACAGGCCACCATGCCAGTACATCGACCGTGACATACATGAAGAGCATGTTGAACAGACCTGTGAGGATCCTGAACCAGTAGAATGAGAGAATCTCCTTCAGGACAGGCTTGAATTCCCAGACTCTGGACCTATAGACAAAGATCTTGTTAGTGAAAAACGCGAATGTGATTGTGATGAATATGGCTATCACCGTGGAGACCATGTTGCTCAGGCCGATGACCTCATAGAAAAGCCAGTACATGAAGGTCTCAAGTAATGTCGCCAGGAGCCCGAACACCATGTACACGAGGAAGGTCCCGTATTTATCCCAGAGTCTTTTCAAGCCAGGTTCCATGATCATCTCTCAAAAGGATAGACCAGATTCATCTGGCGCCTGCACTCATCAAGGATGCGCATGCAGTCAAGCGTGGACCTCATGGGGATGAAGCGGCTTTCAGTAAGCCCCTCCAGGATCTCAAAGGCAACAGCATCGAACTCCTTGTTGTATCCCCTGTCTCCTTGGATGACCTCAACATCATCACCGACCTTGACTGCGGCAGGAAGCCCATAGTGGTAATCGACGTTCATAAGCGTTCCTTCCGAACCGTCTATGATCATCACCTCACCCTTGGTGCCGACTATGGACACGTCCATCCTGACCTTGAATCCGTCATAATCAAGGACAATGTCATCTGAGTAATCAGCACCATTAACGATGTCTCCATTACAATGAATACCTTTAGGAAATCCAAATAATCTGTATGAATAGGTTATCGGATAGATTCCGATATCCAGAAGAGCTCCACCCCCAAGAAGCGGATCGGAGACCCTCGGGGCATAATCGATGCTGTATCTTGAATAAGACATGTATACGTCTTTTACCTTTCCAAGTCTGCCTGATCGCACAAGCTCAAGCACCTTGTTCGGAACATCGCTGTACCAGGTCCACATGGCCTCTGAGAGATACAGGCCTTTGCTCTTTGCAAGAGCCTGGAGCCTCTCAGTCTCCTCAGCCTTGATTGTGAAAGGTTTCTCCAGGAGCACAGGCTTTCCCAATTCAAGGCACCTGCGGCAGATCTCATAATGGCTCTCATTGGTCACTGATATGTACACCCCGTCCACATCCGGGCGGCTCACTGCATCCTCGACTGATTCTGCGGCATAGGTTCCGTACGGTCTGCAGAACGCCTCAAGGCGCTCTCTGCTTCTGCTGTATGCGGAAACCACCGCATGCCTTCCTGTGGCGGTTATCTCCTTTATCACCTTCTTCGCAAGTGTACCGGTTCCGATGAACGCCCATCTGAATGCCTCTGCCATGCCAGTCCTCCCAAGCACAGGATAGCACGCCTGAGCGCACAAGGAGAATATGCCGCGCAAAATCGATATATGCCCTGTTTCCTTGCCGCCTCTTATTGACTACGGGCACGTAATCAGTAGAATTCTAGACGGGGACCCGGAATGAGCAGAAAAGGAGACATATTCATATTCACAGCCTTGATTGCCGTGATTGTCACAGGCATCATGATTCTGCATCTTCCAACGTTCATTCCCCTGATGGTCTGCACCGTAATAGTCTCACTCTATGCGATCCTGTTTCTGAAGAAAAACACAGCAGAGATCCTCAAGGCCATTCTTGGCGCCTCACTCAAGGCACCCTGGCCGCTTCTACTGGCAATCGGAGCGCTGATTGCCTCATGGGTGCAGTGCGGAGCAGTTCCCTACCTTGTTGCCTCTGGACTCAGGATTATCAATGTGCAGTTCTTCCTGCCCCTGGTGCTTCTGATCTGCACGGCCATGTCCGCAGTCACAGGCTCCTCATGGACCACATGCGGGACGCTAGGGATCGCGTTCATCGGCATGTCCATCAGCCTCGGGATACCCATAGGCATGACTCTGGGTGCGGTGCTCTGCGGAGCCTTCTTCGGAGACAAGATATCAAGACTATCTGACTTCGCCGTCAGCACGGTCTCAATCGCCCAGGCAGACTTCTCACGCCATGTCCGTCTGATGCTGTACTCTGCAGTCCCTTCCCTTCTCATATCACTTGTGCTGTTCTTCTTCGTGGGACGCTCTTATGCCGCAAATGAGGCAGACTTCTCCTCCATCAACGGGATTGTCGTCTCATTAGTTGATAATTTCAGGCTGTCAGTCCTGACGCTCATTCCGCTTGTCGTGCTGGTGGGCTCGCTTCTGGCAAAGCTTCCGGGAATCATCCCCATTGTTCTGAGCACTGTCTCTGCCATGGTCATCTCACTGACCGTCCAGGGATGCTCCTTCATGGAGACCCTGCTCCCGCTTCTCAGGGGTTTCAGCATCCAGAGCGGTCATGACCTAGTGAACTCAATCTGCAACCGCGGCGGCATGCTCAGCATGGTAAAGATAACCTTACTTGTGATATTTGCCTTCACAATGGGAGCTATACTCAAGAAAACGGACATCATGAACACTGTAGCAAGTCCCGTAAAGAGAATCGTGAGAGGCAGGCTCAGCCTGTTTGCGGCGACATATCTGATCAGCGCCGTCATGGCCTTCACCACAGGCTCTGGGACAATCGGTGTCATTGTCTCCTACAACGTGCTTTCCTCTTTCTATGACAGGTTCAAGGTGGACCATGCGTTCTTCACAAGGACCATATGCGAGATGATCACAATCCAGCAGCCGATGGTCGTCTGGGGAAGCTCAGGGGCATTTGTTGCCCAGTGCTTCGGAATCAGCGCATCCGTCTATGCACCATATTACTTCATCGCGTTCCTTCTTCCTCTGTTCGGCCTGCTTTATGCGGCAACCGGCTGGGGATATGGACCAAAGACAGGAGAGACAGCGTGAAAAGCATCAGGGTCACAGCAGCGGTGATCAGAGACAAGGACAGGATATTCGCCACACAGAAAG
Organism: uncultured Spirochaetales bacterium; assembly: GCA_902781545.1. GTDB lineage: Bacteria > Spirochaetota > Spirochaetia > Sphaerochaetales > Sphaerochaetaceae > UBA9732. The sequence continues at coordinate 28,748 of CACZJR010000010.1, forward strand.
GCTACGGCAACTACAAGGGATGGTGGGAGTTCCCCGGAGGAAAGATCGAGCAGGGAGAGACCGCAGAGCAGGCCCTTGTCAGGGAGATAAAAGAGGAGCTGGATACCGAGGTTGAGGTCGGTGACCTGATCTCCCATGTCAGCTACGACTATCCTGAGTTCCACATGGAGATGGACTGTTTCTGGTGCACCGTGAGGGAAGGTCATCTTGTCCTGAAGGAAGCCGAGGATGCACGCTGGCTGGGAAAGGACGAGCTCCTGTCCGTCAAATGGCTTCCTGCGGACTTTGATGTTCTTGAGAAGATTGCAAAAGAGCTCTGACAGATTCCTGATGCAGTTCTAAAGCTCCAGCCCGAAAAGCGCATTGTCATAAAGGAATCTCTTCAGATCCCCGTTACTTCCGGTATTGTACATGTCGGACAACAGTTCATTGAACGATGGCATGTCCTTGTCCTTGATTGTCAGAAAACCGCAGCCCTGAGTTATCAGGAGTTTGTTTGCGGTCATCAGGGCTGTACGCTTGTTGCCGTTCCAGAACAGATGGTTGTATGTGATGTAGCAGAATAGCTCCAATGCCCTGGATGTAGCAGTCTCATAAGCTGATGTGATTTGCCTGATATCTGATTCCACCTTTGATTTGACAGGAACAGTAGGAACGTAATCGGTTCCGGAGATTCCGACCCTGCCATAACGGAGCACTCACCACTCCAAAGCCTCATTTCTGGCAATGAAGGAGTTGAGTTTGCAGATATAAGCAAGATCCAGTCTGCCATCCACAGAATCCAGAAGGCACTTCCAAGCATCGCGCATGTTCAGGATTGCGGTGATATCGTCAATGCTCACACCCGGGACATTCACGCCCTCTATTATGGTCCTGGTCTGCGGAAATGTGACATTTCGGTTCTCCATACGCATTCCGCAGTATACATTCATTTATCTGAGTTCAGTTATCACTTGACCCAGTTGGGGAAGCTGTACTCACCGCGGTAGTTGGAGCCGTTGTACTCAGGGTACTTGAAGGGCCTGTATTCTCCTCTCGGATCCTTTTCTGCCTCTCCGTCCTGTGTGTAGATGTAAAGCCAGTGCCTGTCCCAGGTTACAATCTCATCCCGGGCATCACCTGTAAGGTCAATGACCTCGGTGCACATCTCAGGATGTCCGTCATCAGGCAGGACCATTACTCTGTGGCCGTCTCCGTCAAAGGCTCCCTCATGGGCGCTCATCCAGATGAGCTCCTCTCCGTTTCCGTCCCAGTTCAGCGGGCAGATGACGTTGCCGTTGGAGAGCATCTCACGGTGCCAGATCTCCTTGCCGTTGCAGTCGTGAAGGTACACAATGCCGTTGTTGCCCCAGTACGTGGTGGTTGCAATCTCAAAGCCCTGTCTATCAGGGCAGTAGTTGGCACTGCTGATCCTCTGGGCATGGCCGTTTATGTCACGGACGATTATCTTTCCGCTCTTGTCCACGATCATGAAGCCTTCCCAGCCTGAGACAATGGCAAGCCTCTCATCCTGCCCCGGACCAAAGGTTCCGACTATTATCTCATCGGTGTGATCGATGTCTATCGGAAGAGACCACATGAGCTTTCCAGTGCTGTCGACCATGTTGTAGCAGGAGAATATCTCGTCCCTGCCGTCACCGTTGAAGTCATGGGAGAACGGGAAATGGCCTGTGTTGTACTTTGAGAACTGCCACTCGTAGTTCAGGTCTTTGTCATAGATCCAATAGCGAGAATAGCGGTCCTTGATGAGAATTTCAGAAGGTCTCTTGTTTCCTGAGACATTGACAATGCGGATTGCATCAACATTAAGACGCTTGAAGGCGTACTTGCCGAACTCAAGCCCCGTGACAGTCTCAGGAGCCGCCTCGTTAAGCGGGGTCGGTATGCTCTTCTTGATCTCACCGGTTCTTCCGTCCAGGATCATCAGCTTGAAATCCCAGGAGCAGATGACCTCGTCAATCCCGTCATTGTCTATGTCATAGATCTGGAACGGAAGGTCTGTGGTGAGCTTCTCGATCTCAGCGCTGTCACAGGGCTCTCCGATCTGCCAGAGAACCTCTCCTGTCTCCACGCTGACAGCCGTCATGCATGAGATGACCGGATAGCGGTCCTTGTAGACCTTGCGCTGGTTCTGGCACATAACAAAGAACCATTCCTTTGTTCCTGTGAGGTGTCCGAACCTGATCTGACGGGCAGCACCGAAGTTTCTGAGGTCGATCTTCTTCCAGAGCTTTGCCTTGAGGTGCTCTGCCTGCCCCTCTTTCTCCGCATTCTCCCAGCTGCAGCGTTTTCTGCCATAGGAGGCATACTGCTCATCTGTCATCTCAACTGATATGTCGCGGTATCTGGTAGGACGGCACGCACAGAGCGCGATGCAGCCTTCTGAGTATCTGCCGTCTGTTGTCTCAATGACAAGGATTCCGTTCACATAGCATTTGATGGAAGGACCGGAGACCTCAACAGTAAGTCGCTGGTAGCTGTCAGGATCCCATGAGTAATCAGCATGGGAGAGAACCGCGCGCTCAAGCTTCTCCACTCTCTGAAGCTCTGCGCCTCCCGGGACAAGGAAGAAGCCGTAATGCATCATGCTTGTCTGGTAGCGGAAGAGGATTCCGTTTATCTGGTCGGCTATCATCGGTCTGACCAGGGCACTTAAGGTATAGTCCTCCCACATCACATCACCTGCACGCAGGACAGGTATGGCCTTTTTCTCACCGGGCTCTGCAAGACGCATCTGCTCAATGCAGCGTCCACCGTCCATGTCTGCATTGGAAATCAGCCATGTCGGTCCGCGGTATGACCAGTCAGAGATCGGGTCGAACCACTGTCCCGAATATCCGGGATTCGGATAATAATGATATTCCCCCATGGCGCTGTGCTCAGCGTCAAAGGGGAATGCTCCTAATTCAAATGATGTGAAATCTTCAGAAAATACCTTCATTTTTTTAATGTTTACCAGTGAATCAGGCTATCAACATTAACAGGCATACCGGATGCGATTGCCTTGTTTCCTGCAATTCCGACCAAGATGGACTCGACTCCGTCATGGAAGTCCGCGGCCCTGTGGAACTCGTCATACGGAGGATTGTCCAAAAACACATCATCCAGCATGACCGGGTCTCCGCCGCCATGTCCGCCCTCTCCTGTCTTGACAGGAACATCGTACGGATCTCCGAACATAGGATAGACGCGGATACTGCTGTACTTAAGTGCACCCTCATCCTTCTTGTCTCCGCCGGCGTTGATGTATGGCCTTTCGACCGAATGGTACTCAAGCCTTCCCTTTGTGCCGTTGATCATGACGTTGAAGCCCTCCCAAGGCATGTAGGAGGAGAGTGAATAGGACATCTGGACGCCGTTCTTGTAGCGCACCACAAGGTTCATCGTGTCCTCGATGCTGATGTCATCGGAGAAGACGCTGCGGTCACGGATGTAGCCGCTGTCTGCCTCGGCATCAAGATAAAGGGCCTTAAGTGTAGGATTTGACTCGATGTCAATCGCAAACGGATCGCCTTTGGCCTCCTCGCTTCCATGGCAGCGGTAGTAGAACTTCTCCACCCCGCGCTTCTCGGCAGCAGCTCTTCCGTAGAACTGCAGTGATCCGAAACCGAACACTGTCTCAGGCTCTGTTCCGAGCCAGAAGTTCACCAGGTCAAAGTGATGTGTGGCCTTATGGACCAGAAGCCCGCCGCTGTTGTACTTGTTGCGGTGCCAGCGCCTGTAGTAGTCGGCACCGTGCTCTGTGTTCAGGAGCCACTCGAAGTGAACTGATGTCGGATTGCCTATTGCCCCGTCACGGATAAGCTCCCTGACCTTTGTGTGGTAAGGGGCATATCTGTAGTTGAATGTCACCCTGATATGCTTTCCGGTCTTCTTCTGTGTGTCGATGATCCTCTGTGCCTTGCGCTCGTCGATTGTCAGAGGCTTCTCGGTGATGACATCGCAGCCTGCCTCCATGGCGCGGCAGATGTAATCATCGTGTGTGCGGTCGACTGATGTGACTATCACCACA
>CACZJR010000011.1 GCA_902781545.1 uncultured Spirochaetales bacterium
TGTCAGGACCTACAGGGCACGTGATGTCTGGAACGCTATCATTGAGAGCGCATGGGCCTGCGCTGAGCCGGGCGTCTTCTTCGTGGACCGCTACAACAAGATGTCCAACTCCTGGTACTACTGCACCATCCGCTGCACCAACCCGTGCGGAGAGCAGGGTCTTCCGCCATGGGGAGTCTGCAACCTCGGATCCATCAACCTCTCCAAGTTCGTCGGCGACAAGACCGTCTATTGGGACGATCTGGGCCACGCTGTCAGGACCGCGGTGCGCTTCCTGGACGATGTCATTGACGACACCCCGTACTTCTTCGAGGAGAACCGTGAGCGCCAGCAGTCAGAGCGCCGTGTCGGAATGGGAACCATGGGTCTTGCCGACATGCTCATCAAGATGGAGCTCGCGTACGGAAGCGATGAGAGCCTGAAGTTCATCGACAAGCTGTACAAGTTCATCGCGTGCGAGGCCTACATGGCCAGCTCCGAGATCGCAAAGGAGAAGGGCTCCTTCAAGTTCTTCGATGCAGACAAGCTCCTGCAGAGCGGCTTCATGAAGGGCATGCCGGAGGATGTGCGTGAGACCGTGCGCAAGAACGGACTCAGGAACGTCACCCTCCTGACACAGGCACCTACCGGAACCACAGGAACAATGGTCGGAACCTCAACCGGAATAGAGCCTTACTACTTCTGGGAGTGGGAGAGAGTAGGCAGAATGGGATCCAACATTGAGCGTGTGGCCATCTACGACGAGTGGGTCAAGGCCCACCCCGGCCAGGAGAAGCCCGCATACTTTGTCTCTGCCATGGACCTTGCTCCGGAAGGACACGTGAAGGTCCAGGCCGCGATCCAGAGATGGGTTGACTCATCAATCTCAAAGACAGGGAACACCCCGCGTGACTACACCGTGGAGCAGACAGGTAAGCTTTATGAGCTTCTCTATGACCTCGGATGCAAGGGCGGCACAACCTACCGTGACGGCTCAAGGGACACACAGGTCCTGAAGGCCAAGGACGACTCCAAGAAGAACGAGGAGGCGGAGAAGAAGGCCGCCGAGTCAGCTGCCGAGATCGATGCCCTGAAGGCTGAGAACGCGGAGCTCAAGGAACGCATAGCCGCCATTGAGAAGACGGAGAAGACCCTCAAGGCAAGGAGCCGCAGCAATGTCATGCGCGGAACAACCTACAAGAAGAGCACCCCGATCGGAACCGCATATATCACAGTCAACTCCGACAATGACAGCTACGAGAATCCGTTTGAGGTGTTCATCAACGTTGCAAAGGTCGGAACCAGCGTGGCTGCCGATGCCGAGGGTCTTGCAAGACTGATATCCCTGATTCTCAGGATGCCCTCTCCGTATTCACCGAAACAGCGCGCGCAGGCCATCATCAACCAGCTCAAGGGAATCGGATCCGGTCAGAGCACAGGTTTCGGGAAGAACCGTGTCATGAGCCTTGCAGATGCTGTTGCCCAGGTCCTTGAGGAGCACATCGGCACTCAGAGCGAGTCCACAATCGAATCCACCAAGCTCACCGACGAGGGAGAGGAGGAGGAGAAGAGCCAGCCTGAGCTGATCACATCCGAATATGTCACCACCAAGGCCCCGCTTGCCAACGGAATCACCCGTGACATCTGCCCTGTGTGCGGAAACGCCACATTCGTCAAGATCGAGGGCTGCCAGAAGTGCCTTAGCTGCGGATACAGCAAGTGTTAAGCTGAGTATATAAACGAGAAAGGGACTGCCGCATGATGAATGCGCAGCCCCTTTTCTTTTTGGCTTTGTTTTCGTCTCTTATTTCTTAAAGCCTTCGACGAGCTTTCTGAGAGCTGTCATCTCATAGCCTGCAAGGTAAGCCACATCCTCGAGCTTCTGGCCCTTGAAGTCGAATGTGCCGTTTGTGGCGTAGGTGTTCAGGGTTCCCCAGTTCATGTACGCTATGGCATACATCGCAGTGGAGAACTCCTCGGCCTGGCTGTCATTCAGACCCAGATATCTTCCGAGGCTGTAGTAGTTGGGGGTATCGTCCTCGTCATCATCCCACCAGCTGTCATCAGAGCTGTAATCGCTGTCCCAGCTTGAAGAGTCACCGAGAAGGGCACTCCAGTCAACGCCCGCAAGGGCCGCTTCCCAGTCGTAGTCATCACCGGAGCTGGAGCTGTAATCATCCGTTCCCATGTCGCCGAACATGGAGAACAGCGCGCTCATGTCCATGACCTCGTAGCCGGAGGGAACCTCGAACAGGGAGGCATCGGGCTTCTGCGTGAGGCTGTTGATGTACATGATCGAGTCAACGGACTGGATGGCGTACAGGTCGTTGCCGTTGTACCAGTATGTGCTGACTGTCCCGTCCGGGGCCTTTGCCTTCTCGTAGTAGTAGGTCTTGCCGTCGAGCTTGTCGTTTCCGCTGCTCAGGACGTCGACCGTTTCGGGCATGTCGATTGTGTCTGAATCATCCATGCCATCCATGCTCATGACCATTATGCTCTTTTCTGCATCGCTGATCATGTTCATCTTGCCGTCCTTGATGAGGACCTTGAACGTCTCGCCGTTTTCAGTCGCCTCCATGTAGTAGGAGCCCGCGTGCTCGGCCACGGTGACCGGGCTCGGGTTTCCGACCTTGGAGCCTCTGTCATCCAGCTCATACATGGTTGACTTGAGCATGAACTCTCCCGACTTGAAGATGTTCCCGTATTTTGTGAATCTAGTTGATGTTGCGGCAAACAGCGCTGTGGCCAGGATCAGGCCCAGCAGGATCAGAGCAATTCTTTTCTTCATTTCAATCTCCCTAGTGCCGGCATATGCCGGTTTCATACCAATTTTAATGGTAAAAGCCGTTTAGCACACAAGTCAAGAGTTTTTGCTCCGCAGGTTTCTTCTACGTCCTGATAGACCATAATTACTTGTAAATATATTAGTTTCGGTTTATCCTTGAAAATGGCGTCTTGGCGGCCCATATCCGCCGTCGCCTTCGTGCTGATGCACGGCAAAAACTAGGTTTACGATTCGCCGTAACATACGGCCAATTTGATCAAGGAGGCTCTTTCATGGTGAGAAAAATGAAATCCATGGACGGCAACAACGCAGCTGCACACGTCAGTTATGCATTCTCGGAAGTTGCCGCAATCTACCCCATCACACCATCAAGCCCAATGGCTGACTTTGTCGACCAGTGGAGCGCAAATGGTCTGAAGAACATCTTCGGCACTACGGTCAAGGTCGTTGAGATGCAGTCAGAGGCAGGTGCAGCCGGAGCAGTTCACGGTTCTCTCGGAGCCGGTGCTCTCACAACCACCTACACAGCATCACAGGGACTTCTGCTGATGATCCCGAACATGTACAAGATCGCCGCAGAGCAGCTGCCGAGCGTCTTCCATGTCAGTGCACGTACAGTCTCAACCCAGGCACTGAACATCTTCGGAGACCACAGTGATGTCATGGCCTGCCGCCAAACAGGTTTCGCAATGCTCTGTGAGGGCAATGTCCAGGAGGTCATGGATCTCTCACCTGTGGCACATCTTGCCGCTCTTACAGGAAAGGTTCCTTTCATCAACTTCTTTGACGGTTTCAGGACCAGCCACGAGATCCAGAAGATCGCTGTCTGGGATTACGAGGACCTCAAGGATATGTGTGACATGAAGGCTGTTGAGGAGTTCAGAAAGCACGCCCTCAATCCTGAGCACCCGCACATGAGAGGAAGCCACGAGAACGGAGACATCTTCTTCCAGCACAGAGAGGCCTGCAACAAGTACTATGATGAGCTTCCTGCAGTTGTCGAGTCCTACATGGATAAGATCAACGCCAAGCTCGGCACAGACTACAAGCTCTTCAACTACTACGGAGCTCCTGATGCAGACCGCGTGATCGTCGCAATGGGTTCAATCTGTGATGTGGCAGACGAGGTCATTGATTACCTCAACGCACACGGAGAGAAGGTCGGTATCATCAAGGTCAGGCTTTACAGGCCGTTCGCAGCCGACAGACTCATCGCCGCTCTTCCGAAGACCGCCAAGAAGGTCGCAGTCCTTGACAGGACCAAGGAGCCCGGAGCTCAGGGCGAGCCGCTTTACCTCGATGTCGTCACAGCATTCGCAAACGCAGGTCTTAATGGCGTCAAGGTCATCGGAGGCCGCTATGGTCTGGGTTCAAAGGACACTCCTCCCTCATCAGTATTCGCAGTCTTCAACGAGCTCAAGAAGAGCACTCCGAAGCGCCAGTTCACAATCGGTATTGTCGATGATGTCACCAACCTCAGCCTTGAGGAGGACAAGAACTGCCCGAACACAGCAGCTCCTGGAACAATCGAGTGCAAGTTCTGGGGCCTTGGCGGAGACGGTACAGTCGGAGCCAACAAGAACTCCATCAAGATCATCGGAGACTACACAGACAAGTATGTCCAGGCTTACTTCCAGTATGACTCAAAGAAGACCGGCGGCGTGACAATCAGCCACCTGAGATTCGGCGATCATCCGATCAAGAGCCCGTACTACATCAACAAGGCAGACTTTGTCGCATGTCACAACCCCAGCTACGTCACCAAGGGCTTCAAGATGGTCCAGGACGTCAAGCCGAACGGAGTCTACATGATCAACTGCCAGTGGAGCGACGAGGAGCTCTCACACCATGTTGACGCAGCCTCCAAGCGCTACATCGCAAAGAACAACATCCAGGTCTACACAATCGACGCCATTGATCTTGCACAGAAGATCGGAATGGGCAAGAGGACAAACACAATCCTCCAGAGCGCATTCTTCACTCTGGCCAAGGTCATGCCGCAGGAAGAGGCCATTGCCCACATGAAGGAGAAGGCTACACAGTCCTACCTGAAGAAGGGACAGGACGTTGTTGACATGAACCACAAGGCAATCGATCTGGGTGCAACAGCATTCAAGAAGTTCAACGTCCCGGCAGACTGGGCAAACGCAACTGACGATGCAAAGCCGGCAGCCAAGACCGGAAAGCCTGAGCTGGTCAAGATGGTCACCAACATCCTCGATCCTGTCGGAAAGATGGATGGAGACAGCCTCCCGGTCAGCGCATTCATGGATCACGTGGACGGCCAGTTCGAGCTCGGTGCTGCAGCATACGAGAAGAGAGGAGTAGCCGTGGCGGTTCCGAGATGGGACAGCTCAAAGTGTATCCAGTGCAACAACTGCTCATATGTATGTCCGCACGCAACAATCAGACCTTATGCTCTCACAGCAGAAGAGGCAGCAGCCCTTCCTGCAGCAGCCAAGGTCATGGATGTCAAGGCAGGAAAGGGCAAGGGCGTCTACAAGTTCACACTTGCCGTCTCACCGCTTGACTGTATGGGATGCGGAGTCTGCGTAGGCGCATGTCCTGTCGCAGCTCTCACAATGGTTCCTCAGGAAGAGGAGCTTGCACAGCAGCCTGTCTTCGACTACTGCGTGGCCAAGGTGTCCGAGAAGAAGGACATGCAGGACAACACAGTCAAGGGAAGCCAGTTCCGCCAGCCGATGCTGGAGTTCTCAGGCTCATGTGCAGGTTGTGCAGAGACAAGCTATGCACGTCTTGTCACACAGCTGTTCGGAGACAGAATGTACATCTCCAACGCAACCGGTTGTTCATCAATCTGGGGCGGTCCTGCATCAACATCACCTTATTGCACGAACAAGGCCGGTCAGGGTCCTGCATGGTGTAACTCACTGTTCGAGGACAACGCCGAGCACGGTCTTGGAATGTTCATCGGTCAGGAGAAGATCCGCGATGATCTGGCAGAGCAGGTGAAGGCTCTTGCCGAAGCAGACGCATCACTCAAGGATGCAGCCCAGGCATGGCTTGACACAATGGCTGACGGCGAGGCCAACAAGGCTCCGACAGCAGCTCTGGTCGCAGCTCTGGAGAAGAACGGAAGCGCAGCAGCAAAGGCAATCCTCGAGAAGAAGGAGTACCTTGGCAAGAAGTCAGTCTGGATCTTCGGTGGAGACGGTTGGGCATATGATATCGGTTACGGCGGACTTGATCATGTCATCGCATCCAAGAAGGATGTCAACATCTTCGTGTTCGACACCGAGGTCTACTCCAACACAGGCGGACAGGCTTCAAAGGCATCCAACATCGGTCAGGTCGCTCAGTTCGCAGCAGCCGGTAAGGACGTCAAGAAGAAGTCCCTCTCAGAGATCGCAATGCAGTACGGTTATGTCTATGTCGCACAGGTCGCCATGGGCGCCAACCCGGCACAGACAATCAAGGCCATCACTGAGGCCGAGGCTTATCACGGACCTTCACTCATCATCGGTTATGCTCCTTGTGAGATGCACTCAATCAAGGGCGGTATGACCAACTGCCAGAAGGAGATGAAGAAGGCTGTCGATTGCGGTTACTGGAACCTGTTCCGCTACAATCCGGAGGGAGAGAAGAAGTTCTCTCTCGACTCCAAGGCTCCGGCAGGCGGATATCAGGAGTTCCTGATGAACGAGGCCCGCTACAGCAGACTCACCCGTGAGTTCCCATCCCGTGCCGATGTCCTGTTCAAGCTGAACGAGGAAGAGGCCAAGAAGCGCTATGAGCATCTGACAAAGCTCATTGCGATGTACAACGACTGATAGCGTTTTCAGACTGTCAAGTCAGACCCGTCCAGGCAATGCCAGGGCGGGTTTTTTATCATAATTTGCAAAAAGCATGTCAAATGCTTATATTTACCTTATGATTTCAAGGGGGGAGAGTCTATGAATAAGGTCTTTATTATTCTTCTTTCAGTTCTGCTTGCCTTCACGGCGATTTCTTGCAATTCAACAAGCACGGTTTTTGCTGAAGATTACAGCGCTGCGGTCTCACATGCTAAAGAGCCGGTTGATCTGAGGACAGGGGACAACGGACTCTCTGAAAAGGAGAACGGCTACGGAACGGTCACATTCGACCCGAACTCCGCAAGCGGGACCATGCCGGACCAGCAGATACCGGAGATGGTGCTCACCCCGCTGGACAAATGCACCTTCACAATGCAGGATTGTCACTTCGCAGGCTGGAACACAGATCCGTCCGGAGAGGGCGACTGGCTTGATGATGAGTCAGAGATCATGATGTCCGCAGGAGAACATAGGACGCTCTATGCGTTCTTTGAGCCTGATACCGCGACAGTGACATTCAATGCAAACGGCGGAACAGGTGACATGCCCGCACAGAATGTCATAGCGAATCAGGGCTTTGTCCTCAATGCCAATGCATTCACCGCTCCGGAGAATACCGTTTTCTACGGATGGGACACAAAGGCAGACGGAAGCGGCACCTACTACGGGGAATGCGCATACATCACCATTCAGGAGAACCTGAGCCTTTACGCCATGTGGGCTCCGGCGAACTGAGCGGATTTACGAAAACAATAATCACCGCAAATAGCAACCGATTCTCAATTGATTAAAAAAATGGATGCCGTAGCATCCATTCTCATTTTGTGAGTCAACCTTTCGGTTGCCCCTTGTTAGCAAGGTTAGACCGTAAGCTTTGATAAACTTTAAAATCATTGTAATTGTGCAATTGATTTCATGTCAAGCTAAACTTTCGTTCTAGGTGTTATTGTCTGATCAGCCAATATTATAGAGTTTTATGGCATAGCTTTTAAAGGTTTCCGTAGTATAATGAAAAAACAGTCAGTAGCTAGGGAGGCGAAATGAGATATAGATTGGGTTTGGATATGGGAACCAATTCAATTGGTTTTGCTGTAATAGAACTTTCCAAGAATGATTACCCTGTTGATTTGGTCACAATGGGTGTTCGGGTCTTCAAGGATGGTAGAAATCCGAAAGATAAACAACCACTTGCTCTTGCAAGAAGGACTGCCCGTGGTCTGAGAAGACAAAGAGACAGAAGGCTGCAGAGAAAAAAGCAGATTCTCAGATCTTTGATTGATAATCATCTGTTCCCAATTACGGAAGAGGAACGCCAATCACTCAAGTTGCTTGACCCTTATACTCTCAGGAAAGAGGCACTTGACCGGCCTTTATCAGATTTTGAACTCGGCAGGGCTCTTTTCCATCTGGGTTCAAGAAGAGGATTTAAGAGCAATAGAATTACCGATGAGCAGGAAAATGAGTCAAGTTCTTCTGGTAGCAGCAAGAAAATGACTCAGGCCGACAAGATTTCGAATCTTTCTGTTGAAATGAATGAGAATGGTGCCAGAACTGTGGGAGAATATCTGTATCTGAGAATCAAAGAAGGTTCAGGAGCAAGGTTCCGCGGTGGTGATTTCAATTGCTATCCATCTAGAGAGCATTATGTTGATGAATTTAATGATATCAGGAAGAAGCAGGCTGAATTCCATAAAGATGTTGACTGGGATTCAATCTACAATGCCATTTTCTTCCAAAGGCCACTAAGAAAGCAGGAAAGAGGAAAGTGCAGGTTTTACACAGATAAGGACAGGGCTTATTCCGCTTTGCCTAGTGCACATCAGTTCAGAATTCTGTCTGAGATCAATAATCTGAAATTCAATGATGAGGATGGCAACACAATCGGGCTAAGTGATTTTGAGAAAGATAAGCTTTTCAGTGCGTTGGACAACTGTAAGACCATGTCTTTCTCAAAGATAAGACAGGTATTGAAACTTGGATCCTCATGTAAGTTCAATTTGGAAGATGATAGGAAGGATAAGCTATTAGGCAATGAGACATCCTTCATGATGAGAAAGCCTGAGTACTTCGGGGCATTATGGGATGAGATGTCACTTGAAGCACAGGATGATGTTGTAGATTTGCTTCTCGAGGCCGAGACAGATGAGGAAGTGCTTGAGAAACTTGCGTTGTTTGATCTTTCAGATAGTCAGAAAGACAAATTACTTACGATAAAACTTGGAAGAAAAGTCGGAAGCCTTTCTTCTGAGTTTATGAGAGATTGCTTGGCAATCATGAAAGCCAAGCATGTGAGATATGACGAGGCTGTTTCCGATATGGATTTGCATCACAGCTATAACCCCATAACTGAACTTCAGGATTGTCTCCCGTATTACGGAAAGGTATTAACCCAGACAGTCTCGGGAGCACATCCTGAGGCTGATGAGAATAATCCTGAGTACAAATATGGAAAAATCTCAAATCCGACAGTACATATTGCATTGAATCAGTTGAGAAAGGTCGTCAACTCAATAATTGAGCATTATGGCAAACCAGAGCAGATTGTCGTTGAGCTCTCTAGGGATATCAGTGAGAGTACAGAGAAAAGAAATGAGCATTACAGAGAACAAGCCCAACGGGAAAAAGAGAATGAGAGAATCAGAGAACAGATAAAGGAGCTGGGAATCCCAAAACCGACGGCGTGGGATATCAAAAAATACAAACTATGGGAAGAGCTCGGGAAAGACTCCAATGTCAGAAAATGCCCATATTGCGGAAAACCAATTCCCGCAAGCAAGCTTTTCACCAAGGAAATAGAAATAGAGCATATACTCCCATATTCAAGGACCATGCTCGATTCAATGTCAAACTTGACGCTTGCACATGCTCACTGCAATCTAAAGAAATCAAACCTGACACCTTATGAGGCATTCTCATCTAATCCTGATGGGTATGACTGGCAGGAGATAATGCAGCGGATTCAAAATTTCCCTGCTGAAAAGCGATCCAAATTCTCAAAAGAGGCAATCGTTCGCTTCGATGAAGGGGAAGGTTTTATTGCTCGTCAGTTAAATGACAACCGATATTTGTCCAAAGCTGCCAGGGATTATCTTGCTTGTATATGTCCCTCCAGTCACATCTGGGGCATTCCGGGGTTTAACACCTCTTATCTCAGATCAAAGTGGGGATTGAATCTTATCCTAAACAAGAATGGTGACCCCTATTTCAAAAACAGGTCTGATCACAGACATCATTCCATTGATGCTGTGGTCATTGGCTTAACAGATAGAGGTATGATCAAGGAGATGGCTGACTTGAATAAAACCTATGACAGTGTCGCAAGGATGAATGTCCCACCATTCCCCTTTGATGAAGACCGAGTAAGATACCTTTTACGTAACATGATTGTCTCTTATAAGCCTGATCATGGCTATCAAAGCAGATTCTTCAAAGAGACCGCAACAGGCCTCAAATATGTCAAAACACGAATTAAAGTAGCTGATTTATCAGAACAATTGGTTAAGGAAGATCGATTATTTAGTAAGAGTCTATCTGAGAAGCTAAACTCTTTGTTGGATTCGGGTAAATCTTTCAGAGCTGTAAAAAAGGCTTTGCTTGATAAGGCAAAAGCTTCACAAAAAACAGACGAACCTGAAATTGATGTCTATGAGAAGGTCTGGGTAACAAGAGTTAATCTCATTGATCTTGAAGAGAAGGATATCATGGAGGGAAGGGTGTTTAATCCCAAGATTCGAAAGTATCTGATAGATAATACCGTGGATGTGATCAAAGATAAGAGGGCCCTTAAGTCTAGACTCGGTGAACTATCAGAAAGGGCAGGGATAAAGAGAGTAAGGTATGTTCCTAAAAATCAGGTGTTTTCAAGTATTAATTCTGTCCCGAATAAATGGTATGAACGCGATGGAGTATGCTTTGTAAGCATATGGAGGATTTCTCAGAAGGGGAAGAACCCTAAATATCAAGGACAGTTCATCAGCTATCAGGAAGCTTATGATCACGAATCCGGAAAACTTAAAGAGTATCCAAAGCCACATCCTGCCGCAAAGAAGCTAATGTCTCTTTACAAAGATGATGTTGTCCGGATTTATCCGAATGATGGTTCTTCGCCTTATTATGCTATTTGTGCTGGATTTGCTACTACTCGAAACAAAATAGATTTGCAACCGTTGTTTTGCGCAAAATCAATTGGGTCTTGGATATATGAGACAAACTCAGACATAATCAATGATTATTCCAGATGGTTTGATAAGGCAGACGGGCAGAATTTTATTTCTATAAATGCTTTATTCAGTGACAATAAAGTTGTAGTCGTTAAAGTAAGTCCGGATGGGAGAATAGAACATCAGTGATTAGACGAATAATGGATGTCTCTACAGATGGCCTCTTCTTGAATCAAAGGAGAGGCTTTCTTGTTGTAAGTGAAGGAAGGAACGAACTTGCAGAGGTACCTCTTGATGACATTTCCGTTCTTATTCTTAGTGCAAGAGGGGTATCCATTACCAAAGATGCCATCATGGCATTGCTGGACAGAGGGTCTCCTGTTGTCCTCTGCGGAAAAAAGTATTCCCCAGAAAGCATTATTATTCCTTTGTTCGGAAACTATGAGTTCTCTGGAAGACTTCAGATTCAGATTAGTGCTTCTTTGCCATTGAAGAAACAATTATGGAAGCTGATAATCCAGAATAAAATTGAGAATCAGGCTATAGCGTTGGAGCAACTTGGTTTTTTAGAGAATGCTAGATGTCTTCATGTAATCTCAAAAGATGTTTTATCTGGTGATGTAACAAACAGGGAAGGTTATGCGGCTAGGGAGTATTGGAGTTGTATCTTTGGTCCGGAATTCAGCAGGGAGATTGAAGCTGAAGAGGGTATAAATGTTCTATTAAATTATGGATATGCAGTACTCCGAGGAATGACAGCTAGAGCTGTTTGTGCCGCAGGTCTTCATCCTGCACTTGGGTTACATCATAAGAATCAGAAAAACAATTATTGTCTCGTTGATGATCTGATGGAGCCTTTCAGGCCGTTGGTTGATCTTTTGGTTTATGGTTTTCTTATAAAAGAACCCAATCCTGAAAATCTGACCGAGTGGAAGAAATATGTTATTGGGAATCTTCCTGACGTAGATGTCATTACAACAAAAGGAAAGTCTCCATTAATCAAAGCTTTGGAATATTATGTGTTTTCTCTATATGAGTCGTTCTGTGCGAAGGAGAATAATCTGTGCATCCCAAAACTAGAAAAGAAAGGAAGAACAGGACAAACTTCTCTTTTACATACCTGAGTGGATATCAACTGATGTGGATGTTCGTGTTGTTTGATTTGCCTGTCGTTGAAAAAGAGGAAAGGAAAGCAGCCACAGAATTCAGAAATTTCCTTTTGGATGAAGGGTTTTCGATGACACAATATTCAGTTTACAACAGACTCTTGTCAGGAAAGGAGGCTGTTGAGAAATACTCACGGAGGATATTTGAAAAGCTGCCAGAAGAGGGGAAAGTTGACATTATATGCATTACAGACAAGCAATATGAGAACATTCTCTCTTATAATGCAAGGAAGGGGAATTCACAGAAAAAACAGGGGCAACAATTGTTATTATTCTGACAAATGGACGGTTTTCTCCTGTATAAATGCTTATAATTTATTTTACCTCAATAAATTATAATGGCATTATCAAAGTCTATCAAAGCTTACGGTCACCCTGCAACTTGACTGTTCCTTGCGAGTGGCAGCGCAATATCAAAGTCTATCAAAGCTTACGGTCACCCTGCAACCTCTACAAGAGGGCATTGTGCAAGATGCGTATCAAAGTCTATCAAAGCTTACGGTCACCCTGCAACAGAAGTTGCTTTATTACAGGTCAATGAGAATCAAAGTCTATCAAAGCTTACGGTCACCCTGCAACAGTGGGTTTGGTGACGGTTGTGAAGTGTCTATCAAAGTCTATCAAAGCTTACGGTCACCCTGCAACTACAGGCTATACACATACCGCAGGGAACCTATCAAAGTCTATCAAAGCTTACGGTCACCCTGCAACCGATGACAGATGCAGCACTTGCCGCGATGATCAAAGTCTATCAAAGCTTACGGTCACCCTGCAACTGCTTCTGTTGGTCGTATGATTCAGGAAGATCAAAGTCTATCAAAGCTTACGGTCACCCTGCAACCTGGCGGTTACACTTCCTTATCTGATCCGATCAAAGTCTATCAAAGCTTACGGTCACCCTGCAACGGCTCATTGGAATGAGATGCGCTGTAAGAAATCAAAGTCTATCAAAGCTTACGGTCACCCTGCAACCGAACTTCTCGCCGGGGTTCAGGGCGATGATCAAAGTCTATCAAAGCTTACGGTCACCCTGCAACTGGCTAAAGAGCAGGAATGTTGCTTCGCAATCAAAGTCTATCAAAGCTTACGGTCACCCTGCAACAACTGATCAACGCGCTGCTGATTCTCATCGATCAAAGTCTATCAAAGCTTACGGTCACCCTGCAACTGGACGAAGGATCCTGCATCGGAATAATCAATCAAAGTCTATCAAAGCTTACGGTCACCCTGCAACCTTTGTGGCTGACAAAGGACAATGTCTTTTATCAAAGTCTATCAAAGTTTACGGGCTCCCTGCAACTGACCACAGAGGGCACTCTTGTGGCAGTTTATGACACATTTCATGCAGAGGATGCATTCGGTGCCGTTCTCTCTCTTCTATGAATATTTAATTTGACGGCGTTTTTTGAGGGTGGTAAACTGGATTAGTAGTTTAGAAAATGGGAGAAAAGCGGCAACGCTTTCTTCTGAAACTAAGCATTGCCGTCGTTGACGGTATTCATAGAAAAAGGAGAGAAAGTATGAAAAAACTAGTTCTGTTCATGCTCATTTTGCTCATTGCCATCCCTCTGTTCGCTCAGGGCGCACAGGAGACAAAGGCTGCGGCAAAGGATTCAGTGACACTCGTCATCTCAGGAAACCCGTATCGTTTCTATGCTCTTTCAGCAAAGGGCTGCGGCGGTGATGACAACCTTGTCTTGGCAAATGTCTATGACTGCCTGCTCTGTCTTGAGGCTGACGGATCCCTTTCACCGGCTCTCGCCGAGAAGTATGAGGTATCCGCTGATGGTCTGACATACACATTCCATCTCAGGAAGGGTGTCAAGTTCCAGAATGGCGTCGAGATGACCGCAGAAGATGTCAAGTTCACATTCGACAAGGGAGCCGCAGGTCCTCTCGGAGCAGCTCTGTTCATCAACTATGACCACTGTAACATCATCGACCAGTATACAGTCGAGATCGGACTCAAGTCACCGTTCGCAGCATTCCCGTATGGCGTTGCATCACGTCTCGGCGGCATCTGCTGCAAGTCCTACTGGGAGCAGGTCGGTGATGAGGGTTACATGGAGAAGCCGATCGGAACAGGCGCATACAAGCTTGTCGAGTATGTCAACGGCGACCACATCACAATGGAGGCCTTTGAGGACCATTGGAGAGGCGCACCGGCAATCAAGACAGTCAAGATCGCTCTTGTCGCTGATGTCAACACACAGATCCTGGGGCTCCAGAACGGTGATTATGATATCATGAGAAACCCGTCAATCGAGCAGTGCGGCCGTTTCGACAAGATGAACGGAATCTCAACATCTGTTGGCGATTCAACAGCACGTATCACTGTCAACATCAATGCATGGTCAGGAATCGGAACAGACCTCAACTTCAGAAAGGCTGTCCAGGCCGCCATCAACAAGGATGACATCAACCAGGCAATCAACAGCGGAAAGGCAACAATCCTGACAGTTGATATCTGCCCGATGTACGGCGGATATCCGGCACACATCAAGGGTGTCGATTATGATCCGGCAGCAGCCAAGGAGTATCTTGCAAAGTCCTCCTACAAGGGAGAGAAGTGGGCAATCACCTGTACAGCAGGAACCAACTACGAGACAGTTGCAAAGGTCATCCAGGCACAGCTTCTTGAGATCGGAATCAACTGTGAGGTCGAGGCTGTGGACAACATCACATACGAGGAGAGAGGAAAGAAGAGAAACTTCGACGCCAGAGTCGTTGACGAGGCTTCCTCACTTATCGATGCCGATTCAATCGCAACACAGTTCACACCGTCAAGATTCGACGAGGCAGTATGGTATCCGAGAGCAATGGAGATCTACGAGATGGCACAGAAGGGCAGAGGACTCCAGGGTGAGGCCCGTGCACAGCTTTACGGCCAGATCGCACAGATTCTTCTTGACGAGGCATACACAGTACCTCTTTACAACGGTATCAGCACTGTTGCATTCAACTCAAATCTTCAGGGTGTTCAGGCTCATTGTCTCGGATACTATGTCTTCCGTTACTATTCATGGAAGTAAGGTTCCCGGCTTAGCTTAAATCCTAAACAGGGCAGATGAATCATTTTATCTGCCCTGTTTTCAAATCACGCTTAGGAGGCCATAAGTGAACTGGCTGAAATATGCACTGAAACGTCTGCTGATGCTGATTCCCGTCATAATATCAGTGACGTTCATCCTATTCATAATCCTATCCCTTGCCCCGGGTGATGTAGCCCGTATGGTCCTGGGTCAGGATGCAACCCCGGAGCAGGTGGCGGAGCTCAACGCCCAGATGGGCTTGGACAAACCGCTGCTCGTAAGATATGTAAGATACATGGTGGATGCGTTCAAACTGGACTTCGGACGGTCATGGACCGGAAACTTCGATGTCCTGAAGGAATTCAGTCACCGATTGCCATATACATTGCTTGTGTCAACGCTTGCCTTGCTGTTTGCCACCTCGATCGGAATTCCGCTCGGGATTGCATCGGCAATCAAGCAGTACAGCCTGCTTGACTACGGCAGCACCTTCATGGTCATGCTGCTGTTCTCAATGCCTGCTTTCTGGCTGGGGACCATGTGCCAGATACTTTTCTGTCTGACGCTGCACTGGCTGCCGGTCTCAGGTGTCGGATCCTGGAAGAACTTCATCCTTCCGCCGATAATCCTCGGAGCCAACACAATGGCGTCAATGATCAGAATGAGCCGAACCAGCATGCTCGATGTCATCAGGATGGACTATATCCGCACCGCAAGGGCAAAGGGTAACTCCAACAAGGATGCCATCATCCATCACGCCATCAGAAACAGCCTGATTCCTGTTGTCACACAGATCGGAATCAGCTTCGCTGGAACAATCGGAGGTGCCGTTGTTACCGAGAACATCTTTGCAATCCCAGGAATCGGCTCAATGCTGATCAACGCGGTTAAGAGCAGGGATGTACCTGTTGTCATGGGTACCGTCATCTTCATAACAATCATCGTCGGTGTGATCAACCTGATTGTTGACCTGATCTGCGCGATAGTCGATCCGCGTATCGATCTTGCATCCTGAGGAGGTCTGCCGATGTCGTTATTCAAGAAAAAGAAACCCCTTTCCGAGTACAGCACAGGTGAGCTGATCCTCTTCAGGTTCGGAAAGAACAAACTGGCTATAATCGGTGTGGCGATGCTCTCATTCGTCACAATCATGATAATAATCGCGCCGATCATCCGCCCTTATAACATGGTCATCAAACAGGACATCATCCACAAGCTGAACGGGCCGAGCATGGCCCACATCTTCGGAACTGATGAGCTGGGGCGTGACCTGCTTGCGAGAATACTCTACGGAGGAAGGATATCGCTGTTCTGCTCGCTTGCCATCATAGGAATAGCATTTGTGGCCGGGGCCCTGATAGGCGGAACCGCGGGCTTCTTCGGCGGCAAGGTGGACACGATCCTGATGCGCTTTGTTGACATGCTGATGAGTGTGCCTTCCGCACTGCTTGCAATGGCAATCATCACCGCATTAGGCAACGGTGTGTGGAAGCTGGTCATGGCACTGGCCATAGGACAGATCCCCAGGTTCGCCAGGATGGTGCGATCCAGCGTCCTTACGCTGAGGAACATGGAGTATGTCGAGGCCGCGAAGTGCTTCGGCTCAAGCTCCATGCAGATAATCCTCAAGCACATCCTGCCTAACGGAATAGGACCGATTGTCGTTTCCGCGACGTTGACACTGGGCTCTGTCATCCTGTCCATCTCGTCAATGGGATATCTCGGACTGGGCGTTGCGTCTCCGACTCCTGAGTGGGGAACCATCATCTCGGAGAACAAGGTCAACATCCAGTATTTCCCGTATCTCGGAATCATTCCGGGAATCTGCATCATGCTCACAGTCATGTCAATCAACTTCATCGGTGACGGCCTGAGAGATGCATTTGATCCTAAGTCAAAGAAGTAACAGGGGTATCACATGGCGAAACTACTAGAGATAAAAGACCTGAATGTCAGATACCACACTGATGATTCCATAGTATATGCGGTAAACAACCTCAGTCTCTCGCTTGAGCATGGAGAGAAACTGGGCCTTGTCGGTGAGACCGGAGCAGGTAAGACCACCCTTGCGCTGTCCATCCTGCAGCTTCTTCCGAACAAGGTCGGCAAGATTGAGTCCGGATCCATCAAGTATGACGGAGAGGAGCTTATTGGCCAGGGAGAGGGCTATATGCTGGGCCTGAGGGGAAGGAGGATCTCCATGATCTTCCAGGACCCAATGACAAGCCTTAACCCGACTCAGACGGTCGGAGACCAGGTCCTAGAGGTCCTGAGACTCCATTTCCCGCAGCTTACAAAAGAGGAGAAGGACGCCAAGGTCGATGAGATCCTGCAGCTTGTCGGAATCCCGGCCTCAAGGAAGAACGAGTATCCGCACCAGTTTTCCGGAGGAATGAAGCAGCGTGTCGTGATTGCAATGGCGCTGATCGCAGAGCCTGAGCTGCTTCTGGCAGATGAGCCTACCACGGCCCTTGATGTCACCATCCAGGCCCAGATAATGGAGCTGATGAGACGTCTGAAGGACAAGTTCAACACGGCTGTCATCCTGATCACACATGACCTCGGTGTTGTGGCGGAGTTCTGCGACAAGGTCTCCGTCGTGTATGCCGGACGTGTCGTGGAGCACGGCACAGTTGAGCAGATATTCGAGGCCAAGGAGAAGCATCCGTACACAATGGGCCTGATAAACTGCATCCCCGACCTGTCCAAGGACGAGGAGAGGCTCAAGCCCATCCCCGGAAGAATGGTTGACCCGAGAATCATCCCCACAGGGTGCTGCTTCGCGGACCGCTGCCCGCACTGCATGGAGATATGCAAGAAACAGCCGCCTGAGATCCACGACCTGGACGGGCATCTGATCATGTGTCATCTTTTCGATGCTGAGAATGGAGGTAAAGCCTGATGGACAGACCATTGATTGAGACAAAAAACCTCTGCAAGTATTTCAAGACCCACAGGGGCATGCTTCATGCCGTCGAGGATGTGAACATGAAGATCTTCGAGGGAAAGACCCTCGGAGTGGTCGGTGAGTCAGGCTGCGGCAAATCCACGTTGGGAAGAACCGTCCTGAGGCTTCATCAGGCCACAAGCGGTGAAGTGCTGTTCGAGGGGGAGAACATCCTGAAGTACAGCCGTCAGCAGATGAACAGGATCCACAGGAACATGCAGATGATCTTCCAGGACCCGTACTCATCACTTGACCCCAGAATGTCCATCAGGGCCCTTATCACAGAGCCTCTGACTGTCTTGAGCGGAAAG
Source organism: uncultured Spirochaetales bacterium (assembly GCA_902781545.1). GTDB lineage: Bacteria > Spirochaetota > Spirochaetia > Sphaerochaetales > Sphaerochaetaceae > UBA9732. The sequence continues at coordinate 18,196 of CACZJR010000011.1, forward strand.
GAGAAGGAGTCATCCAAGGAGATGGATGACAGGGTATCCAGGATAATGGAGATGTGCGGCCTTCCCAGGCATTACTCGAACCTGTATCCGCATGAGCTGGACGGAGGAATGCGCCAGCGTGTGGGCCTTGCCAGGGCCATGATCCTGGATCCGAAGTTCATAGTCTGTGATGAGCCTGTCTCCGCACTGGATGTGTCCATCCAGGCTCAGATACTTAACCTTTTGATGGACCTTCAGGACAGGCACGGCCTGTCATACATGTTCATAACACACGACCTGGCGGTTGTGAAGCACATAAGTGACGAGATCATGGTCATGTACATGGGCCAGGTCGTTGAGTATGCCCCGTCGGCGGAGCTTTTCCGCAACCACGTGCATCCGTACACCAGGGCTCTTCTGAACTCCATTCCGACTATTGACCTCTCCAGGAGAAACAGGGAGAGGGTGACGATCACCGGTGAGGTCTCAAGCCCGATCAATCCGGCACCGGGGTGCCGCTTTGCACCGAGATGCCCGTTTGCCACAGAGGAGTGCAAGCAGAAGCACGAGCTCAAGGAGATAAGCCCGGGGCACTTTGCCTCATGCACCAAAGGAGTAAACTGATGGCTCATATCAGATGTGACTTCAGGTCTGAGGTCATGGACATGGGAACATCCATGACGGTGTTCCTTCCTGAGTCAAAGGACTGCGCCAGTGTGAGGGTCGTCTACCTCCTTCACGGACTTGCGGACAACTGCACGGGCTGGGCAAGATACACCAGCGTAGAGCGTTATGCCAGAAGATATGATGTGGCTGTGGTGATTCCTGAGGTCCAGAGGAGCTTCTACTCCGATATGCGATTCGGAATTCCTTATTACTCATTCATCCATGATGAGCTTCCAAGGCTCTGCAGGAACATGTTCGGGTTTTCCGCAAAGCGTGAGAACAACTATGTCATGGGACTGTCCATGGGCGGTTACGGTACGCTCAAATGCGTGCTTAACACACCTAAGCGTTATGCAGGCTGCGCCGCATTCTCCGCGGTGACTGACTTTGAGCATGAGGTGAACAACACCACTGAGCAGCGTACGGCAGAGTACAAGGCGATGTTCGGCCAGAGTCTCAGGATTCCGGCGGACAGCAACCTCCACAGGCTTCTGGACAAGCGGAGTGCCGGGGAGCTTCCGCGTTTCTACATAGCATGCGGAAAGCAGGACAGGCTCTGTGAGCAGGATGAGGAATTCTCCGGCATGCTCAAGGCAAAAGGGGCATCTGTCCTGTTCGAGAAGTGGGACGGAATCCACAACTGGGACTTCTGGGACGTTGCGGTGGAGAAGGCCTTCAGGTATTTCTTTGAGGAGACAGCAAGATGATTGATCTCAGGAAAATGACGACGGAAAGCCGCAACGAGGCTTCCATGAACCTGGACAGCATGACAAGCCTTGAGGTTGTCACGCTGATGAACAGAGAGGACGCAAAGGTCCCTGAGGCGATTAAGGGGCATCTGTCTGAGATCGCAAAGGCCGTAGACTGGTGCAAGAATTCCATTGCCAACGGAGGCAGGGTCCTCTATCTGGGAGCCGGCACAAGCGGAAGGCTGGGAGTTGTTGACGCATCGGAGTGCCCGCCGACTTTCGGTGTCTCACATGATCTTTTCGTGGCTGTCATGGCCGGAGGCTCCGGAGCGTTCGTTCAGGCCACAGAGGGTGCCGAGGACAGCAGGGAGCTGTGCGTCAAGGACCTGAAGGACAGGAACCTGAGGCCGGTTGACACAGTCATTGGAATTGCCGCAAGCGGCAGGACTCCTTATGTAATAGGCGGCCTTGACTATGCGCGTAGCCTGGGCTGTCATACAGTTGCGATATCCTGTAATGAGGGTTCTCCCATCGGAAAGAGTGCGGAGCTTGCAATTGAGGTCGTTGTTGGACCTGAGGTCCTGACCGGTTCTACAAGGCTCAAGGCGGGAACAACGCAGAAGCTGATACTGAACATGATAAGCACGGCCACAATGGTCGGCTCCGGGAAATGCTACAGCAACCTGATGGTCGATGTGGTCTTGTCAAACGAGAAGCTGAAGGTCAGAGGCCAGAACATTGTCATTGACGCCACCGGAGTCTCCAGGGAAGAGGCGATTGATGCCCTCTCAAAGTCGGAAGGCAGCGTCAAGCGTGCGATTGTCATGATCCTTGCAAAGTGCTCCGCAGAGGAGGCTGCTAAGCGCCTCGAGGCCTCAAAGGGCCGTGTGAGAGAGGCTATCTCATGAGCATTGAGTTTGCCGCAGGCGTTGACGGCGGCGGAACAAAGACCACGGTCATCTGCAGGACAAAGGACGGAGGCCTTCTGGACAAGAAGGTCTTCGGACCGTTCAACATAAACAGCATAGGAGAGGCTGCCTTCATGGATCTTCTCAGGGAGATCCTCAGTTATCTCTCCAGCCTGGGTACATGCCGCTCATTGTGCATAGGAGCCGCGGGGATAAGCAACAGGAAAATGGTGGAATGCGTCTCCGCGGTTCTCTCCGGCTCAAAGGTCAGATGGAGTCTTGTCGGAGATTATGAGATTGCCCTTACCGGTGCCCTGGACGGCAATGAGGGGATAATCCTGATTGCAGGAACCGGCTCCGTCTGCTTCGGACGCTCCAAGGACGGGCGTCTTGAGCGCTGCGGAGGCTGGGGCCATCTGATCGGGGATTCCGGAAGCGGTTACGGACTGGGGCGCGATGCCCTTGCCGCAGTGTGTCTTTCCATTGACGGCTGCGGACCTGACACATCGATCAGGGAGGCCATCGCAGAGAAGATGGGCCTGAAGACCGGCAACGACATTGTCTCATATGTCTACTCAAATGACAAAAGCGCAATTGCCGCAGTTGCCCCCTATGTCGATGAGGCATACAGGAGGGGTGATGAGGTCGCCAGGGCAATTGTCAGGTCTAACGCAGAGTGTGCGGTCAGGGATGTGGCAGGCGTTGCCCGCAAGCTGGGTCTTGAAAGCTGTGATGTTGCCCTCCTGGGCGGCCTGATGGAGCATCATACATCTCTCAGGGAGGAGATTGAGAGGATCATCGGCCTTGAGCACAAGGGCCTGAGGTGCATTGATCCTATCCACAATGCTGCAGAGGGTGCCGTCATGACAGCGCTCTGTATGATGGAGGCATGAATTTGGACAAGGAGAGGCGTGGCAAGAGGTTCTTCAGTGCCCTTGGTGACATATTCATTCCTCTTCTTCCCGGTTTCATAACCGCTGGCCTTTGCGCGGGCGTGTGCTCGCTTCTGAAGGAGCTTATCCCAGACTACCAGTCACGTGATGTGCTCAACACGCTGATCACAATGCTGGGCATGATCAACACGGCATTCACATTTTTCCTCTCCGCATGGGTGGGATTCTCTGCCTCAAAGAGGTTCGGAGGAACACCGATCCTGGGAGGGATACTGGGGATGGTCACGACGCTTGAGGGGATAAACGTCGTCTCCGAGATAGTCGGCTTGAACTCTACGGGATTTCTGGGGTATCCGGTGCTTCAGACAGGAAGCGGCGGGGTGATGGCTGTGATACTGGGAGCTTGGGCCCTCTGCAACCTGGAGAAGCTCTTCAACAGGATCCTGCCCAAGATACTCAGATATGTCCTGACTCCGATCCTGTCGTTTCTGATCTGCTTCATTCCGTTCGTGTTTCTCCTGATGCCTGCCATGGGGTTTGTTACAGGTCTTGTATGCAAGGCCATTGAGTTCCTGATATTCAACGACTCAAGCATCGTCAGGCTTCTGACAGGTTATATCTGCGCCGCTATGTTCCTGCCGTTGAACCTGATGGGCATGCATTTCGCGCTGATTCCGATTTACGCGCTTGAGCTTGAGACTTTCGGTCATATCTCGCTGATTCCTGTCATAGCCATGGCGGGGGCAAGTCAGGTGGGAGCCGGATTCTGTGTGATCCTCAAATCAGCGCGGGTGAGAAATGATGCTCTGAAGGCAAATGCAATCGCAGGAATAATCCCCGGAATGCTCGGGATAGGTAACCCTCTCATGTACGGGGTGTCACTCCCTCATTTCAAGGTCTTCATATCAGCATGCATCGGGGCAGGCTTCGGAGGAGCGTTCATGGTCCTCATGCACGTTTTTGCCTCCGGATGGGGCCCCTCAGGACTGCTGGCGCTGCCTCTCATGACGGCCGGCAGGGGTTCGGCTTTGCATAGCATGCTGTTTTATTTTTTGGGACTCTGCCTGTCTTGTGCGGCAGGGTTCATCACAACTTTATTTCTTGTCCCGGCCAAGGAGCTCAGGGATTGAGGAGGTCTCATGGAAACAATCAGGCAGTATCATGATGCGGTCAGCTCTCTGATAGACAGGATCATGAATGAACAGGCATCTAAGATCACAGAGGCTGCGACTCTGGTTGCAGATGCTGTGCAGAACGACAATATCTTTCACGTGTTCGGCTCGGGCGGTCATTCCAACATGGTGGCGATTGAGATGTGCCACAGGGCAGGGAACCTCATCCCTTGCAACGCCATCCTTGACCCGGGACTCAGCTGTGAGCACGGGGCAACACGCTGGTGCGAGAAAGTCCAGGGCTATGCGCAGAATGTGCTGAGGTACTACAGGGTCAAGCCCGGGGATGTGATGATCCAGTTCAACGCCTACGGGATCAACACATGCTCGATAGACACCGCGACAGAGTGCCGGAGACTGGGCGTCAAGCTCATTGCCGTCACATCACCGAGCCTCAGCAGGTCAATTCCTGAGGATTTCCCCGGCAGGCACCCGAGCAGACAGAACCTTTGCGACCTTGCGGATGTGGTTATTGACAGCTACACGCCTTACGGAGAGGCAGTGGTGGAGCTTGAGGGCTATCCGTTCAAGGTCTCGCCGGCATCCACGATTGCGAATCTGTTCATAATGAACTCAATCAACGCAAAGACATGTGAGATCCTGGCAGGACGTGGCGTGAAGCCACCTGTATGGATCAGCGGCAATGTCCCCGGAGGAACAGAGTCCAACCAGGCAGGCATGGACAAGTATTTCGGAATTCTGAGACATCTTTGATTCGGAGGTTTTATATGGCAGGTGAGATCAGCCGTTACGCTAAGACAGTAAGAGACATCATCACAGAGATCGAGAAAGAGGAGCCTGTGATCGCAAAGGCGGCCGAGGTGATCGCAAATGCGATCGCGAATGACAGGATGGTCCATATCCTCGGAACAGGAGGCCATTCCAACATGGGTGTGGAGGAGGTCCTGTGGAGGGCCGGCGGCCTTGCCGCATGGAATCCTATCCTTGATCCGGGAACAAACCTCATTGCCGGAGCAAAGAGGTCAAATGTGATTGAAAGGACTCCGGGTTATGCAATCAGTGTCCTGGATGCATACAAAGTTGGTAAAAAAGACGGTGAAGTCATGATTATAGTCAATGCTTACGGAATCAATGCAATGACCATAGATGCCGTCCTTGAATGCCGCAAAAGGGGTGTTACAACCATAGCCGTGACCTCGGAGCCCTATGCCAGGAATGTCCCTGCGGGAGCCAGGTCCAGGCATCCGAGCAACAAGAACCTCTTTGAGGAAGCGGACATCTACATCAACAACCATCTGCCGTACGGTGATGCCGTGACAAAGGTTGAGGGCTGTGAGGCGGAGATGGGATCTACGTCAACGTTCTGCAACTGCTTCATTATGAACTGCATCGAGATGGAGGTCGCCAAGGCTCTGGCCAAGAAGGGGATTGTCCCGCCTGTGTTCAAGAGCGCCAATCTTCCCGGCGGAGATGAGTTCAACAAGGCCCTTGAGGACAAATACGGTCCGCTTGTAAAGCATCTGATCTGAGGTCAGCTGTAGATTTTCAGTATGTTCTCCAGATAATCCTTGAACTTGCTGCGGAAGCTGGCAGGCTCAAGGATCTCCACTGCGTCACCGCACTGTATGATGCGCAGGATGAGCTCTATGGAGTTCTCGGCATCAAAGCGGCAGATCCGTGTGCCGTCAGGCTGCTTCTCTGTCTCTATGCTGCCGTGTGAGAGGGTGTCGAATGAGTTGAGCGCGCTCTTCTGGTGGACAAGCAGCACCAATGGGATTGTGTCCACGACATATTCCGGATCAGCTGGACTCTCCATCCTCCTGAACGCCTTGAGGTTGTCAGGAATGGTGTAGGTCTCATTCAGGATTGAGACGCTCTTGATCTGTGAGATGTCCAGCGTGATTATCTCTGTAGTGTGGCGCAGCCTTCCTGTGACAGTTACGGGGTTGCGTCCGCTCTCGGTCTCGACAAAGCCGATGAAATACGGGGCAAGCTCGGTTTCCTCATCCGCCTGGCTCTTGTTGGAGTGGACTATCCTGACTATTCGGCCGGAGACCCAGGCATCGATCAGCACCTCCAGGACCTCATTCTGATGGGTCGTGTTGGAGTTGGCCTCTGACTCGATCTGGTCGGCTATGGACATGATGTTGCTGCTGACCTTGGGCGCATAGCCCTGCATGCCCATGGCGATCTTCCTCAGTCCGGATGCGAGATGAGGGGTCCTGAACTCCGAGTTGTTGAGAAGCATCTCAACGCCCATGTTCAGTGCAAGGCTCTCATACACGCTAAGGGCAAGGGGCTCGTCATCGTTGCGGGGAACGATCTTTATCAGGTTGTTGTCCTCGTAGATGTTGCTGTACTGCTTGAGCTCGTCGATATAGCGGCCTATGGTACTTCTGTGCACGCCTATGCGTCTTGCTATGTCAGATTTCCTTAATCCTTCCGGATGGCTTCTGAGTATCAGCTCAAGCTGTGCTACGCGTTCTCCTTTCATTACGGCCCTCTCTTTTCTGTCTTGAATATGCCTTCTCAAGAATATTATAATTGCTGTGAGCAACAATTTGCAACAAATGTTTGCAAAAGATGAGGAGCCGCTGATGAGTGACAATGACAGGATGATCAGACTTGAGACCGACATGGCTTATCTTCAGGACATGGTCAGGGAGCTTAATGACATAGTGGCTCAGCAGCAGGCCATGCTCACAAAGCTCGAGAAGCAGAACGAGTCATTGAACAAGCGCATAGAGGACATGGACACCGAGGCCAGACCCAACAGGCGTCCGCCTCATTATTGATTCGCAAGAGGTGCCGTAAGGCCTCTTTGCAGTTTCCAGTTCCCGCTTTTTCTGTTACATTAAATATGTATCTTAGTGGGAATATAAATGACTGAATTCGTACATCTGCATAACCATACCGACTTCTCCCTCCTGGACGGCGCCGCATCCATCTCAAGGTATGTGGCCAAGGCCAAGGAATACGGGATGAAGGCCCTAGCAATAACCGACCACGGCAACATGTTCGGTGTCCTTGACTTCTACGACGCCTGCAAGAAGGCCGGAATCCAGCCCATCCCGGGGTGTGAGTTCTACATCAACCCTGAGGGCCGCACCCTCAAGGACGCAGGAAACCATTATTACCACCTGATCCTGCTGGCCATGAACGACAAGGGCTACCATAACCTTATGGAGCTCAACAGCATCGGATATCTGGAGGGCTTCTACTACAGGCCCAGAATCGACAATGAGACACTTGCCCAGCACAGCGAGGGCCTGATCTGCACGTCGGCATGTCTAGCAGGTGAGATTCCGCAGAAACTGCTTGCTGGCAACATCGAGGGCGCCTACGAGGTGGCCAGATGGTACAAGAACCTGTTCGGTGACAGGTATTACATCGAGATCCAGAACCATTTCATCCCCGAGGAGATCCAGGTGCTTCCGCAGCTGGTCACCCTTGCCAGGGACCTGGACATCAAGCTGGTTGCCACCAACGACATCCACTACATAGACAAGGCCGATGCCAACGCGCACGACATCCTTCTTTGCATAGGTACAGGTGCCAAGAAGGCAGACACCAACAGGATGCATTTCGACACCCAGGAGTTCTACATGAAGAGTCCGGACGAGATGGCCGAGCTTTTCTCCCAGTATCCTGACGCCATCTCAAACACTGTGGAGCTTGCCGAGCGTTGCAATTTTGACATCGAGTTCCCCGGACCGCTGCTTCCCAGCGTCGATGTCCCGCCACAGTACAAGGACACAAAGGAATACCTCACGGCCCTGTCGTGGGAGGGTCTGAGACGCCGTTATCCCGGATATGAGAACAACCCGGAGCAGAAGAAGGTGCTTGAGGACAGGCTGAACTATGAGCTCGGAGTGATTCTCAAGATGGGCTTTGACGGTTATTACCTCATTGTCCGTGACTACATCTACTGGGCAAAGACACATGGCATCCCGGTAGGTGCCGGCCGTGGATCAGGAGCCGGATCAATGGTCGCATACTGTGTGGACATCACCAACGTGGACCCAATTGAGCATGATCTGCTGTTCGAGAGGTTCCTGAACCCCGAGCGTGTCTCACTTCCTGATTTTGACATTGACTTCTGCTACGAGGGCAGACAGAGCGTCATTGACTATGTCACCGAACATTACGGGGTGGACAGGGTAGGTCAGATAGCCACATTCGGAACCCTGAAGGCAAAGGCCGTGGTCAAGGATGTGGCCCGTGTGCTTGATATACCGTTTGATGAGTCCAACAGGATAACGAAGTACATCCTTGATGTTCTTCCGGACGAGGCAAAGGCCGAGCATGTGACAAGTCTTCTCGAGTGGTCCATCAGGGTTTCTCCTGAGCTTCAGGAGACACGTGCGCGCGGCGGAGTTTATGAGGAGCTCTTTGACGTCTCACTGCGTCTGGAGAACCTCTCAAGGCATGTCTCGACCCATGCATGCGGAGTTGTCATAGGGCAGACGGCCCTGAAGAACTATGTCCCGCTGTACAAGGATCCCAAGTCCGGCGGCATATCAACCCAGTACACGATGAACAACCTCGAGCGCTGCGGCCTGGTCAAGATGGACTTTCTGGGTCTCAAGACACTGACCCTGATCAGGAACACCGAGAGGCTGATACGCAAGACAAATCCGGATTTCGATATCGAGAAGATCAAGTATGACGACAAGGCCACATTCGAGATGCTCTCCCACGGAGACAGCATGATGGTCTTCCAGCTTGAGAGTCCGGGCATGCAGAAGAACCTCAAGCTTCTGGAGCCGACGCGTTTTGACGAGCTGGATGCCATGGTCTCCCTGTACCGTCCGGGTCCCATGGAGTATATTCCGCGCTACATTGACTCCAAGCAGGGCAGAATCCCCATCCAGTATCCCGATCCTTCGCTTGAGAACCTCCTCAAGCCGACATATGGGGTAATAGTCTATCAGGAGCAGGTCATGCGTGTTGCCCAGATCATAGCGGGCTTCACACTAGGTGAAGCAGACACACTGCGAAAGATCATGGGAAAGAAGAAGGTCAAGGAGATGCCCGCCCAGCGAGAGAAGTTCATTAAGGGTGCAATGGCGCTGGGGCACACCGAGGAACATGCCGCTGACATCTTCCATATGCTTGAGCCGTTTGCGAAATACGGATTCAACAAGAGCCACAGCGTGTGCTACACGCTTCTTGCCTACAGGACCGCCTATCTCAAGTGTCACTACAGGGCAGAGTTCCTTGCAGCCAACCTGACCAATGAGATCGGTTCCGGAGACAAGTACAAGGAATACCTTGATTATGTCAAAGGCCAGGGCATTGAGATCCTGCCTCCGAACATCAACGACTCTGATCTTTATTTCAATGTCATAGGCGGAAAGCTGATCTACGGTCTTGCCGGAATAAAGGGTGTGGGAGCCACCACGGTCCAGAGCATCCTGGATGAGAGGGCGGCAAACGGCCCGTACAAGGATTTTCTGGACTTTGCAAGACGCAGTGATCCCAAGGTCCTGAACTCCGGTGTCCTTGATGGTCTGATAAATTCCGGAACGTTTGACTGCTTCGGCTACAACAGGCCCACGCTGCTTGCCAACTACGAGCTTGCTATAAAGTCCGTCAAGGAGGACAAGGATGCCCAGATGATGGGACAGAACCTTCTCTTCGGTGCCGACGATGCGGAGGTGAACAACTTCGAGATGAAGGTTCAGCCTGACTACGATTTCATGGAAAAGCTTGAAATCGAGAAAAACTACCTTGGTTTCTACGTTTCAGGCCATCCTTTGGATTCTCACAAGACACTTTGGGAGAACTGCGTGAAGCTGGATCTCTCAAAGCCTGAGAGGTTCACTGAGGGAATCAAGTACGATTTACTGGGCATGGTCGTCGAGTGCAAGGAGGTCATGACCAAGTCAGGCAGCAAGATGGGACGTCTTGTCATTGAGGACTACAACGGGCGCCTTGACGTCACTGTGTTCGCAAAGACTTGGGCAATGTGCTCCCTTGGTGTGTCCACAGGAAAGATAATCGGGGTGCGCGGCAGCTTCAAGACATACAACAACAATCTTGGATTCTCGGCAGACACAGTATTTGTCGATGTCAACCAGATGAAACCGGAGAGACCCAGAAGAGTCCTGATAGAATTGGATTGGAGCCTTTATCCGGGAAGGAACGCACTGCGTGAGATCAGGGCGGTCCTCAGGAAACACCGCGGCACGGCGGATGTGGCCATCATCGTCTACAAGGGGACCAATGATGAGGGCAAACTCGACGGACGGGTGCGCAGGATTGCGGCCGGAGACAAGTTCAAGGTTGACGGAAGCCGTGAGCTTATCACAGAGCTCAAGGAATGCCAGAGCGTCCATGATGTATATTCGGAGTGATTTGAAATGAGCTTTCTACAGGGCATCTGCTCTTTTATCGCAGGTATTCTCGGAGTCTATTCGGCAGTGATCTTAATCAGGATCATTGTCTCATGGATTGTCCTTCTCACAAGAAGAAACGGATGGGGTTCTGATGAGTACGGCTTCGGACAGGAGGACCCGGATCATCCGTCTGTCCTTTATACGGTGGATATGGTGCTGGGAAAGATCTGTGACCCGTACCTTAATCTTTTCAGGGGGGTCAAGGGACTCAGGAAGTCGAACATCGATCTGACACCGCTTCTTGCCTTTGTGATCCTGAACCTTGTCAGGAGCATCCTCTCATTGTTCTCACAGGTAGGCAGGCTCACATTGTGGACCATACTGGCCATCATTGTCGACGGACTTTGGAGTTCTCTTGTCTCCTTCCTGCTGATTGTCCTTGTGATCCTCCTGATTGTCAGGCTTATCGCAGGCAGCGGGCACAATCCGAACTCGAACAACGTGATCAACTTCATCGATCCGATCATCGACTCACCCGTCAGCTTCGTGTACAGGCTGTTTTTCGGAAAAAGGAAGGCCGATGACCAGAAGGTCGTCATTGCATCCCTGATCTTCTACATTGTCCTTTACGGTCTTCTCAAGTGGGGCGTGAGTGCTCTGGTTAATTTCCTGATCAGGCTCTGAGGACCGTATGTTCGTTGGAGAGCTCTCACAAGACATAAAGACTCTCACAGGTGTGGGTAAGAAGACCCGCGAGGATTACGAGAATCTGGGCGTGCACACACTGTGCGACCTTGTCTCAATGACTCCCAGAGGTTATGAGGACAGAAGCCACCGCATCTGCATAGGACGTCAGAATGCCGATGACGGGAGCTGGACAAACACATTTGTCCGCGTGGAGAGCGTGAGCGAGTTCGGTCCTGGCCGAAAGAACGTCAAGATAATTGTGCGTGACACCGAGAACAACCAGAAGGCTTTCCTGATGGGGTTCAACAGGACATATCTCTCAAAGACCGTCTTCCCCGGCGCCTTCTACCATCTGTACGGGAATGTCACCCCATACGGGACAGGCCTCACTGCATCGCAGTTCGAGCTCAAGCCCGTCAGGGAGGATGACCTGATTGTCACAGGGGACCTCCTTCTTGACCAGGGGATACTCCCGGTCTACGCATTAAGCGGCGCCCTTACACAGAAGACGCTCAGACGCGATGTCAAAGCCGCCCTGTCCATAGTCGGCCATATAGATGACGAGATTCCGCAGAGCCTGATTGACAAATACCGACTGATGCCGCTGGACAAGGCATTCAGGGAGATTCATTTCCCGTCTTCAGACAAGAGCCTTAAGGAGGCAAGACGTGCCCTGGCCTTCAGGGAGGTCTTTTATCTTCAGCTTGAGACAAAGAGACGGCCGCCTGTTGAGCGTAAGAGGCATGCCATAGACAGCAGGACCTATGCCGCCGAGACAAAGTTCATTGAGAGCCTTCCTTTCACGCTTACAGCTGACCAGGTGAAGGTCCTTGATGAGATACGCAAGGACATGAGCGGACCTGAGAGCATGAACCGCCTTCTTCAGGGTGATGTCGGCTCCGGTAAGACCCTTGTGGCCTGGGTCTCCGCTCTTCATGCCATCTGCGACGGAGCCCAGGTGGCTTTCATGGCCCCCACGGAGCTTCTTGCCCGCCAGCATGCGCAGGTGGCAGCAAACCTGTTCAAGGACACCGGCGTTACTGTGGCGTTCCTCAACGGCGAGGTCCACGGCAGGCCCAGACAGCTTCTCCTTGATCAGCTCAAGGCCGGTAACATTGACCTTCTGATTGGAACCCATGCGCTTTTCTCCAAGGATGTGGAGTACCGCAACCTCAGGTATGTGATAATTGACGAGCAGCACCGGTTCGGCGTGGAGCAGAGGCGCGCGCTTCTGGAGAAGGGAATAGAGCCTGACGTGCTTCTTATGACCGCGACCCCGATTCCGCGTACGCTTGCCCTGACTGTGTTCGGGAACCTGAACGTCTCCACCATAAGGACCATGCCCAAGGGCAGGCTTCCTGTGATCACATACCTTGTCGATGACTCAAAACGCGACAAAATGTATGAGGCTGTGGGTGTTGAGATGAAAAGAGGCCATCAGGCCTACTTCGTTTATCCCAGAATCGATGATGAGGGTAACTCAGATCTCAGGGACGTGGAGAGCATGTACCGCTTCCTGTCAACTGAGAAATACCCGGCATTCAGGGGAACCCTGATTCACAGCAGGCTTCCCGAGGAAGAGAAGATAGCAATTCTCAATGATTTTGCCGCAGGCAAGCTTGATTACCTTGTCTCCACATCGGTTGTGGAGGTGGGAATAGATGTGCCCAATGCGACCTGCATGGTCGTGGAGCACAGCGAGAACTTCGGACTGTCCGCCCTGCATCAGCTGCGTGGCCGTGTGGGAAGAAGCACGCTTCAGAGCTGGTGCTTTCTGGTCTATGAGAAGACAATCACAGAGGACGGCAAGAAGAGGCTGTCGGTGCTGAGGCGCACCAATGACGGCTTTGAGATAGCAGAGGAGGATCTGAAGATCCGCGGACCCGGAGAGCTCTCCGGCCTGAAGCAGAGCGGCTTCCTGCACCTGAAGTTCGCAGACCTTGAGAAGGATGTGTCGATGATGGCATCTGCCCGCGATGAGGTGGATGCTATCCTTGCCTCCGATCCTGGACTTATCAGCCTGGACAATGCCGTGATACGGCAGGTCCTGGCCTTGAAATAAAACCATAGGAGAGAATTACAATGGACGAGAACAACGGAAGAAGTCAGACAATCGTCAAGAACTCAGTCAAGACAGGTATCTCTTTCGGAAGTGCGCTGGCAATGGTGATCAGCTTCAGCACATGGCATTCAGTCGGATGGGCCATCCTCCACGGGATCTTCAGCTGGCTATATGTGATTTATTACATCATCCGTTACTGATGTGAGGGAAAAATGAGATGAGGAAGACTGTTTTCTCTTTATTGCTGGCATTGATGCTTCTGGTGTGTCTGACAGGATGTTCCAGGTACAGCTCTCACTACAGCGCGCTGATGTTCGTGCATTCAAATACATCGGATTCCTCCTACATGAGCTTCTCCAGCTTCAACGGCACAAAGACATTCAAGATGAACTGCAAGAGCGCCTCCGGAGGACTTCTGGAGTACTCCGCGAAGCTGGAGACCGGCAGTGCGACCGTCTATTATGACCATGACGGGAACAAGACCGAGCTGTTCACCATAAGGGGCGGAGAGGAGATCGGGAGCACTGCTGTTCCTGTCAGCCTGGGTCCTGTCTATGTGATTGTCGAGACCAATGAGAAATGCAAGGAAGGGAAGTTTGACTTCAACCTGAAACAGTGATGTCACCGGTTTTTGACAGAAAAACAAAATTTGACGGGTAACCTCTTGTTTAGTAAATTGTTTTCCGATTGAAAAGATTTTCAATGGAGGAAAACAATGAAAGTCAGATTATTCAAGTTTCTAACGATTCTGTTTATTGCAGTGGCCCTTTTCTCAATGGTCTCCTGCGCGGAGGAGTCGGCTCCTGCAACACCGGATGCACAGATTCCGTCTGAGGATGGCGGATCAGCGAAGAATTTCGATGCAAGTGACGCACAGATGGTCCAGAAAGTATTCTCAGACCTTGTGTCGTATATTTCCAAGTTAAGTGATTCCTCAAAGGATGCCGAGGAAAAGAAGACCACTTATGCGGCAAACGGAAGCCTCAATTTCCATGCTGCGAACAACACTGTTCATGTTGATGCAACAACAATAGAAACGGTTCCTGTCGCGAAAGCTGATATCCGTTACACCGGCTTCACGGGAAGTGCCACACTCACAGGCGAGACACTGAAAGCGGCGATTGATTACTCTGCATCCATCGACGTAATCAACGGAGGAGCAGCCACTACTACTATGCAACAGCAGTATTCATGGATGCTATCTCACATCTTCAGGCTGAGTTCGAGAATGCATCTTTGGCAATCAGGACACCGGATGAGGTAGAGATCAACCTGGAGATCAAGGGTAGTTTCGGCGTTTCCCTTATGGGCCTTAATCTTGATGTGATTCTCAACGATGGCGACGGAAATCCGTTCTCAGAGGGTGCCCTTACAATTAACATGGATCTCGGTGTGACTGTTGTCTCCGCCGGACAGACCATCAACGGTACTGTCGGATTAAAGAACCTGTGCGTCGGAATTAGTTTTACTGATAAGGCTCCGACGAAAGAAGGAACAAAAACAACAACTGAGAGCAAAATCAATTTCGCAGTCGGATATGAGTATCTGTCAGTCCATGCAAGTTACGGTGATGCCATCATCCTCAATGTTCAGTCAGAGTCAATAAGTGATGGGTATGAGGTCTTCGATCTGGATATCATCACAACCAAGGTTGAAGACTCGGCTGAGCCTGCAAAGAACAGCTCATCAACCAAATTCAATGTCGATCTTGGCACAAGAGTCGGAGTGGGCCTGTATGTGGAAGGCAACTCAATCGGATTGCTTGCTGATGCAGAAATTGATGTTGCGAACAAGTCCTTCAAGGAGCTTGACCTGGACAATGATCTCACGATCACGCCGAAGGCGGCTCTGGTCAACGGTAAGTATGTCAATCCTTTCCTGTTCTATGAATGCATCAAGGGTGTCATTGATAGCATGGATGCTGCTGAGTGATTGAATTCTGAGAAAGCATGAAGGGGCTGTCGCAATAGCGATGGCCCCTTTCTTTATGCCTTTGTATCAGTTATCTACTGAGCACCCTGTTTTCAGACCTGTTTAGTAGATAAAATCTACCGTGAGGCCTGGAAAATGAGCCTCTTGGTAGATAATCTGTTCTTTGCGAATATATAATGTTTGAAAAAGACGGAGGATTGAAATGAGAAGACTGGCTCTATCACTGATATCAATCATGCTCTGTTTCGTGCTTGCAGGATGCGCCACAAATGCGTCAGCTGTCATGTACGAAGAATCAGCTGATTATTCATCTGCTGTAGTCAGCTATCTTGGGCCGGAGGGAACATACACACAGGAGGCATGCGGGCTTTTCTTTGGAAAGCAGGGCACATACATGCCTTATGCGACCGTGCATGATGCGGTTGAGGCCCTTGTGCGAGGAGATACGGATTATGCCGTCATCCCGCAGGAGAACACCATTGGCGGGGCTGTGATTGACTATGTGGATGAGCTGATAGCCCAGAGCAGTGTCTGTGTGGTAGGGGAGGTCGAGCTTCCGATAAACCAGAACCTTCTTGTTCTTCCAGACTCTGATCTGGGCTTGATAAGGAAGGTCTATTCCCACAAGCAGGGGATAACACAGGGCAAGGCATGGATGGAGCAAAACATCCCGCAGGCCGAGGTGATTGAGGTCTCGAGCACCGCGGAGGGCGCAAGGATGGTCGCAGAGTCAAAGGACCCCTCCTGCGCGGCAATAGCATCCGCCGCCTGTGCTGACGTCTACGGCCTTGAGGTTCTGGCAGCAGGCATACAGAACAATGAGAGCAACAGGACACGTTTCTACGTCCTGTCAAAGAGAGAGCCCTCATCTGTCACATCCGAGAGGCTTGCATTCATCGCAAAGGGGAGCGCATCTGATCTTCCTGCCCTCATGTCTGTCCTGGACAAGGCAGGAGCATCGCTGGTCTTCATACATGACAGGCCGGCAAAGACTTTGCTGGGAGAATACAATTATGTGATTGAGTGTTCAGGCCTGACATATGAGGAATACCTCAGACTTGCAGGAAAGACATCATTTGAGATTCGCTATCTGGGCAGTTTCCGTTGTTTCTGAAACAGTGTTATATTAAGTTGACTGAGGAGAGAAATGGAATTCAGAAAAGTTATTCAGGACCGTTATTCATGCAAGAAGTACTCTGACCGCAAGGTTGAGGAAGATAAGATACTGGCAATCCTTGAGGCAGGACGCTTGGCACCGACTGCGAAGAACCTTCAGGAGCAGCATGTCTATGTGCTTCAGTCAGAGAAGTCGCTGTCTGAGGTTGATAAGGTGACTCCGTGCCGTTACGGCGCACCTGTTGTCCTTCTGGCGGCTTTTGACAGGAACAATGTCTACACATATCCCGGAGAGAAAAGGAACTCAGGCATTGAGGATGCGACCATTGTTGCCACGCATCTTGTGCTTGCCGCCGCAGATGAGGGCGTGGACAGCTGCTGGGTGAACCGCTTTGACCCGGATCTTCTCAAAGAGGGGCTCGGTCTTCCTGAGAACGAGGAGATCCTGATGCTTCTGGATCTCGGTTATGCCGCAGAGGGTGTAAAGCCTCTGGCAAACCATTTCTCACGCAAGGCTCTCTCAGAGACCGTCACTTACATTTGATCCTAGGATATCTCAGGCCTCGTTCCTGTAGAACTTGATCATGTTGCGCCCGTATTTGCGGGTGTCTGTTAGCACAAGATCTCCTATTCTCTCAGGCCACTGGTTTTCCTCAGCTGTGGGGAAGTGGATTATGAAAAGGCCCTCAGGCTTGACGCACTTGCGCCTGTCAACCAGCTCTGCAAGCTGAATCTTGTTTGACATGGGGAAAGGAGGGTCTGCATAGACAATATCATACTGGATTTGAGCCGTGGGGATGAATTTCAGGACATTGGAGAAGAATATCTTGATGTCACAGTCCTCTAGCGCCCAACTGATGTTCTTCTCCATCACCGGCTTCTTCGCACGGTCCATCTCGACAAGGTGCACGAGCTTTGCTCCGCGGGAAGCCGCCTCAAGGCCAACGCAGCCGCTTCCTGAGAACAGGTCACAGAATGAGACTCCGTCCAAGGGGCCCAGGATGGAGAAAAGGGATTCACGCATCCTGTCCATTGCCGGGCGGATCTCAAGCTCTCCGTTGGGTATGATGACTTTGCGGCCGCAGTATTTCCCGCCGGTGATTCTCATCGTAAGCATATCAGCCTGCCAGATAATTCATGTTGATCTCGTTCAGCACCTGCTCAAGCAGCCTGACGGCCCTCTCGATCTGAAGCTGGTCCGTGTTCTGCCTGACTGAGACCCTGAGGTCCGATGCAAGACGCCTCGAGATCTTCTGGATCTTGTCGGCGGTGATAGGGAAGCTGATTGTTGAGAGCAGGTTGTCAAAATCCTGGGACATGTAGAAACAGGAGCTCGGCAGTGCTATGCAAAGGCTGGGAGTCGCGATGCTTCCCTGCTGGATGGAGTACTGAAGGCCGAACAGAACAGCCTCCGAGGGGTTGAGCATCGGAGAGTCCAACGTTCTTGAGATGAAGATGTTCTGTGATGTGGCATCGGTGGGGATCCTGATCTTTGTCAGAAGCGCATTGTCTGCAAAGAGGAAGTTTCCCTTCCTGTCATAGAGCTTGGAGACAGGGATCCATCTGGAGGAGGCTGCTCTTGAGACCATCCTGATCTCAGCCTGTGCGTTGAGCGTTGAGAGCACGCAGCTCATGGTGAATCTCATGTCACTTGTGCACAGCGATCCTCCCAATGTTGCCTGGTTCCTGATGACAGAGCTTCCTATTGAGTTGATGGCGTTGTAGAGCTCCTTGGAGAAGATGAAGCTTCCCATTGTCAGAAGCTGCTGGATTGTCACCATGGCGCCAGCCTCAAGGTAACGGTCCGCATGGTAGATCCTGGAGAGGTCCTGGATTCCAGAAAGGGCGATGATATCGCGCTGGTTCGGATTCGGATAGAAATTCGGACGGCTCATGATGTATGTGCCGCCTGCCCAGAAGCGGGCATCGGAGTTCTTGAGTTTGTTGGATATGGCTTCACTGACCGTCTTGGGAGTGAAGACCGTAGGGGACCTAAGACCTTCTGGCACGGCGTCTGCTCCTGTATTTGTAAGCCAGGTTGATGATTTTCTCGAGGTCTGAGACCTCAATGCACTGGCAGCTGCTCATTGCCATCTCCCTGGCGATCATCTCCGAGCTGATTGCTCCGGCTCCGCTTCTGCTTCGGGCCGCCTGCTCGTTTGCGGCCGAGGAGGTCTGGTCGCCCCTGAAACCGCTGATCCTGTTCTGGTTCTCCTTGTCCACCTTGTTCAGGATGGATTCGATTATGATTGTCTTTGACGGGTAGCACTGCGGACATGGCTGGTTTCCGACATCGGCATAAGCGCGCTCGATGTCGTGGCAGAAACGTGTCTTCTGGAAGCCCTCGAATGTGAGTATGCTTGCCCCGTTGAGCTTGAAGGCAGGGACAAGACAGCTCAGTGCCGCATTACCGTTGATAAGGACAATGCAGTTCCCGCAGGAGGCACCCATGCACTGGCTGTTCTCGGCGAATGATATGATGTGCTCCTTGAGGATCTGGTTCAACGGTTTGTCGGAGTTCACCACAAGAGAGTACTGTGAGCCGTTGATGTTGCATGTCAGTCTCATCTGTTGCCTCCTTCAACCGAATGTTTGTTGGCTATGCCTAAGATATCGTCGCTTGTCACCGGGATCCTGTGTATCGTATGACCCAGGGCCTGTGAGAGCGCGGCGGTCAGGGCTGCTGTTGTAAGGCCCCTGAGTCCTGCCGTAAGCGATGATGACTGGAAGCTGCCGTCCTGGTCGATCTTTATGTCGATGTTGCACTTTGCAGTGGATCTGGGGCAGATGTCTGAAAGCACTGCAGTGATTGTATGCCTTGCTTTGTTCAGGAGTCTGTCCATGTCAAATATATGCCCGAGATGGAAGTTGACCCAGATGTTGTCGATTATCGGCGACAGCATGACGGTGTCTATGTGAAGGTCTATGGCAACTGCGCCAATACCTGCGCTGTAGTAGAAGGGATCGGTAAGCTCGGCCTCGTTCTCCGCGGTTATTGAGATCGGAAGGCGTGAGAACCTGAGCTTGCGGGCCATTTCGGAGCAGGCTTTGATCAGCAGGGATGAGACAATTCCTATCTTCCTGGAGAGGGCGCTGGGACCGAGGTCCAGGATTTCGGGATCGTTCAGGTCCACGAAGATGATGTCCTCTGCGGGGATGTCGATGAATTTACGGATGGTTTCCTTCCAGATGGCCATCATTGACCTGTCCGCCTGTATGCCGGTGTTGACGGAAAGCGTCTCGTCCTCATTCATCGTGATTGTGATTGAGTAGTTGGCGCTGGCGTTGAACTGCTGGGAGAATCCCATGATGCTCTCTCCGCAGGCAATTCCGATTCCCCTGGAGTAGTTGATTGACGGATTGAGCCTCACGGATGAGAGGCGCTTCTGGGTGTTTGCCGCGTATTTGCGTGAATACCAGGAGCTCTCAAGGACCTCTTTCATGGATTTGCCGAGCTTGTCATAATCAGAGCCTTTCTTGACTCTTTCGCAAAGCTGAAGTCCTGCTGTTCCGATGTCGTTGACCCTGTTGAACTTCCAGATTCCGGGCTGCATTCCAAGGCGGCTTGCAAGCTGGGAGAAATGGTTCTCCGTTCCTGCCTGCGCCATTGCATAACCCAGGTCCCCGAAGAAGTTCGAGGGTGGTGTGGAGCTTCTGTTGATCAGGATGCAGACGTCTGCGGCCTTCATGGGATAAGACGGAATCAGGCCTGCAAGGACATTGTGGCATATCTCAGATGTGAAGAACGGGAATGCTCCGAGGTCAACCGAGCAGTTTGCCCTGTCTGCCAGGATTGTCCCGTCCTGAAGGTATGCCGTCTCATGCTCGATTATCATCCTGGGCTGCCAGGAGATCATGGGTGAACTGAGTTGGACGAGCTCTCCTGAGATCTGTGATGCCAGAGCCGCTATGCATGCCAGGATCGAGGGCTCGATGACCAGCTGGTCATAAGGGGCGTAGTAGGGCTGGATATGGACAATGACGTTCTCAATGTCAATTCCCAGCGCCTCAGCGACGCTCTTTCTTGTATGAATCGGCCACTGGGATGAGAGCCTGATGTTGAACTTCCCGTCCTTCTGGGCCACGAAGATTCTCTGGTCGCCCAGCATCATGTTGGGGAACGGAGTGACCTCAAATGTGGACTTGAATGTCTTTGCCTTGGGAGTGAAATACTCGTCCGAGTTGCCGTAGGACCAGATGAACGGGGCTCCGTACTGCTGTGCGCTGTAGTCCTCCGAATCCGGTTTGATCTGATAGGAGACCTTCACCTGCTTGCAGAACAGGTCCACATCCTCTGAGTCGTAACCGAAAACGGCAAGAACCGGCTGGCCCTTGTAGAAGACCTCGTCCCTGGCGAAGAACGGGAATTCCTCGTCCATGACGCGCACTCCGGAGTGGCTTCCGAAATCAGCCGCGCTCAGGACAAGCATGTGCCTGAACTGGGATTCTCCGGGCATGCTGATGTCGGCAATGCGTCCGCTGGAAACTGTGGATGTTACAAGACGCCCGATCAGATGCTTCTTGGTCAGGTCGAAAAGGTCGCTTTGTTCTGGCATGGGTCTAGAATAGCACCCGTGTCCTGTTTTTTCAACAATAGTGGAATACCTTTCGGAATTGATATAAAATATGCGCATGGATTACATCGAGAGATCTAAGGAGCTCAGCCGCCTGCTGACTGAGTATCAGAAGGCCTATTATGTGCAGGGAAGACCGCTTGTCTCAGACCTGGAGTACGACAGGCTTTTTGACGAGCTTCTGCTGCTTGAGAGCCAGCACCCGGACATCCGTACACCGGACTCACCGACACAGCGCGTCGGAAGCGACCTCACATCTGATTTCCCGGAGGTCCAGCACACCATCCCGGTCCTCAGCCTGGACAAGGCTTACAGTGACTCGGAGATCCTCTCGTGGATAACAAAGACCATCAAGAACACAGGAGAGAACCTCTCGTTCGTGCTTGAGGAGAAGCTGGACGGCTTCTCCATAGTCCTTTACTACGAGAAGGGCCTTCTCACACGTGCGGTAACCCGCGGAAACGGGTTTGTGGGAAACGATGTCACAGCTAACGTCAAGACAATATACTCGGTTCCTCTCAGGCTGAATGAGAGCGTTGATATAGCCGTAAGGGGAGAGGTTTTCCTGAAGAAGGCGGAGTTTGAGAAGATAAACGCAACACTTTCCGAGCCTTATGCGAATCCTCGCAACCTTGCCGCAGGAACCATCAGGAGAAACAAGAGCAGCGAGACTGCGCAGGTGCCGCTCTCAATCTACGTCTATGAGGGCTTCTGGACTGAGCCCGAGGATCTTACGGACCACATCCAGATCCTCAGCAGGCTGAAGGCTCTGGGTTTCCCGGTCGATCCGCACATATCATACTTCTGCCGCACAAAGGAAGAGGCACAGCTGCGTCTTGGTCAGGCTGGCCTTGAGGGGCAGGCAGGAAGCTTCGATGATATTCCTGAAGCCATAGCGGAAAGGACCGGAACAAGGGCCGCATTGCCTTACGAGATAGACGGACTTGTTGTCAAGGTCAACGAGCTGGCCACAAGGGAGGATCTGGGGTACACGGAGCATCATCCCAGATGGGCAATCGCATACAAGTTCGAGGCCCCGCAGGCGCAGACTCAGGTGCTGGACATTGATGTTCAGGTTGGAAGGACCGGAAGGGTCACTCCCATGGCCAGGATCCGTGAGACGCAGCTTTCCGGAAGCACAATACGCAACATCACGCTGCACAACCAGGACTATGTGAACGAGCTTGAGCTTGCCATAGGGGACACGGTGTCAATCTCAAAGCGCGGTGATGTCATTCCTGCGGTGGAGAATGTGATTGAGAAGAATGAGAAGGGGAACACCACATGGCAGATGCCTGAGAAGTGTCCGGTCTGCGGTTCTGTTCTTNNNGCGCACACCACTTCTGTCCCAATTACGACTGTCCTGCACAGGCAAAGGGACGGCTGGCCTTCTTCTGCGGGAAGGGCCAGATGGACATAGAGGGTCTTGGCGCGAGAACCGTCGAGATCCTCTACGACAAAGGCTTTGTTAGGTCAATCAACGGACTATATGAGTTTGACTTCAACAACCTGCGGTATGTCGAAGGCTTCGGTGGAACCGAGGGAAAGAAGATAGAGTCAATCAAGCAAGCCCTTCAGGAGAGCCTCAACACGCCTTTTAGGAATGTCCTTGTCTCAATCGGAATCCCGGAGTTCGGCAAGAAGGCTGTTGACCTTGTCTGTGACGCGGGTTTTGACAGCATGGACAAGCTCTTGGAGGTTGCAGACAAAAATGACATCGAGTCTCTGTCTGCTATCAAGGGAATTGGACCTAAGACAGCGGAAACCATCATTGATGGTCTGAAATCAGAGACTGTTCGTAAATTAATAGAAGATTTGCGCTCAGCAGGCCTTCATATGGAAGATGAGAAAGAGGAAGGACCTGTCCTGGAGCAGATCTTCCAGGGCCAGAGCTGGTGTGTCACCGGATCATTTGAGCATTTCAATCCAAGGACCAAGGCAATGGAGGAGATCAAGAGGCGCGGCGGTACCGAGGTCTCGGGAGTATCCAGGAAGACAACATGCCTGCTTGCCGGAAGCGGAGCAGGAAGCAAGCTGGACAAGGCCAGGGAGTTCGGGGTACGCATTGTGTCGGAGGATGAGTTCTTGCAGATGATCGGATCAGCGGACGGAACTTCCGGGAATGAAAAAACAGAAGATCAGCCGGGGCTTTTCTAAGTGGGAGGAACTTATGGATGACATCAACCTGAAGGTCAAGCTTTACATCCAGAACGGTAAAGAGAAGTTCATGGGAATTGGGGTGCTGTGGGTCCTTCAGAAGACAAAGGAGCTGGGATCCCTCAGGGCAGCGTCGGCGGATCTGGGAATTTCATACTCAAAGGTCTACAGGATGATCGTGAACCTTGAGAAGAATCTCGGAGCAAAGGTCGTTGACAGAAAGAAGGGCGGCTCCGACAGAAGCGGAGCCACACTTACCGAATTCGGTGAGAGATTCGCGGACATGTATGACTCATTCCAGCGGCAGTGCAAGGCACTTCTGGACAAACCGTTTGAGGAATTCACCGTCCAGATGCATGACCTGATAGGTGAATACAGGGAAACGCAAGAGATATCTGAAAAAGTTTGAGCTGTTTATTTTATTTTAATTAAATAAGTTATGACGTTTTTTGGGATTTTTTCTCAAAATAAGAATTATATTTTTCAAAAACCTATTGAACTTTTCCGCAAATTTTAGTACTTTCAAACACGAGATGTAAATCTCAACCTCCTTTTGTTCCCCCATGGTTTGACCTCCTTTTCCCCATGGGGTTTTTTATTGCCCAAATCCTGAATACGTCGTGCATATTTCCTAAATTTTTTTCTGCAAAAAATTGCAAAAACCGTGATTTTTACCGCCGTTTCTGTATATAGCAACATATTCTAATTGCGATTTTCCTTGCTTTCACTGCATATCTATTGTATATTTTAGTTTGCTCTTTTGCATATCAATCACAATATATACGAGGCATTACATGAAGCAGAGGTACAACAGACTCTCAGTCATCAAGGACCTGATCAAGAAGAACAGGATCGACAATCAGGATACCCTTCTGAATCTTCTCAAGGAGGAGGGCTACTCTGTCACACAGGCCACGCTCTCAAGAGACCTGAAGATGCTGAAGGTCGGAAAGATCTCAGACGGCTGGAGCGGCTATTATTACTCGCTGCCCGACAATGATCTTGTCGCGGAGTCGGAGAAGAGTTACATCCAGGATGTGCGCAGGGGAATAATCTCCATGGAGTTCAGCGGGAACATCGGTGTGATCAAGACCAGGGAGGGCCATGCCAACAGTGTTGCTGTGGGACTCGAGGCTCTGAGCCTTCCAGAGATTCTTGGAACACTTGCCGGAGATGACACCATAATGGTGATTCTCAGGGAGGGAATGACCAAGGAGGATCTTCAGGAAAGCTTCAAGACCAGGATTCCTGAGATTGATGACTGAGGAGGATTGTTTTGATCAAATACAATGATTTCAACCTTACGGAAAACTATGCGCGCCTCAAGGCTCTGAAGCCTTTTGACATCAAGAGCGGTCTTGATGAGGCACGCATCGGAGACTGCTGCATCAAGGAGGCCGGAAGCCTTGTCTACAACTATGGTGCGATGCCTGTTGACGGCAAGATCATAGATGTGCTCCAGGCCCTTGCTGACGAGCAGCAGCTTATTGAGAAATACAAGGCACTTCTCAGCGGAGAGGTCATGAACACGGGAGAGAAGAGGCTTGTCCTGCATCAGCTCACACGCGGGCGTGTCCTTGAAGGCCAGAAGGTCATGGCTGACGGTGTTGAGAAAGGCGATTTCTACAACGCCGAGCTTGAGAAGATAAAGGTCTTCTCTGAGAAAGTGAGAAGCGGCCAGATCAAGGGATCCACCGGAAAGGAGATCAAGACGGTGGTCCAGATCGGAATAGGAGGCTCAGATCTAGGGCCAAGGGCTCTCTGTTACGCCCTCAACCTGATCGGACCTCAGGACGGCTGCACCAAGAAGCTTGAGGCCAGGTTCATCTCCAACGTTGATCCTGATGACGCATGTGCCGTCCTCTCGGGTCTGGACCTTGAGAGCACGCTTTTCATCCTTGTGTCAAAGAGCGGCACAACCCAGGAGACACTGGCGAACCGCGACCTTGTCTTCAAGGTCATGGAGAAGAGCGGAATCAAGGGACTGGTGCCGCAGAAGCATGTGGTTGCCGTCACCAGCAACACAAGCCCGCTTGCGAACAACCCGGACATCCTTGCCGTGTTCTTCATGGATGACTATATCGGCGGCCGTTACTCGGTGTGCAGTCCTGTTGGCGGAGTGATCCTGTCTCTGACATACGGCTTTGACGTGTTCAGGCAGGTCCTGGACGGAGCACATGAGGAGGACAAGGCGGCACTTGAGCCGGATATCAGGAAGAACGGCACGCTGATGGATGCCATGATCGGCGTTTATCTGCGCAACGTGCTGGGCTATCCTTACACGGCGGTGCTGCCTTACAGCCAGAGCCTTCACAGGATGCCCGCACATTTCCAGCAGCTTGACATGGAGTCCAACGGAAAGCACGTCAACCGCTTCGGAAAGCCCGTGAGCTATCAGACCGGTCCTGTCATCTTCGGAGAGCCTGGAACAAACGGCCAGCACTCCTTCTACCAGCTCCTGCATCAGGGAACGGACATCGTACCCATGCAGTTCATTGGGTTCAGGGAGAAAGAGGGCAATCTTGATGCGGAGAACGGCGGATCGACAAGCCAGACAAAGCTCAAGGCCAACCTGGTGGCCCAGATTGTGGCCTTTGCCTGTGGAAAGGATGACAAGGAGAATCCGAACAAGTCCTTTGAGGGCGGACGTCCCTCAAGTGTCCTTGTCGCTGACAGACTCACTCCGTTCGCACTCGGATCCATCCTGGCTCACTTTGAGAACAAGGTGATGTTCCAGGGCTTTGTGTGGAACATCAACAGCTTTGACCAGGAAGGTGTCCAGCTCGGAAAGATCCTGGCAAAGAAGGTTCTCTCAGGCTGTGAGGGAGACGGAAGACTAATGGCCTATTCAAGGCTTCTCGGAATTGATTTCTAACAGACCGTAAAGGTCATATTGGGAGGATAAAATGGT
This sequence comes from uncultured Spirochaetales bacterium, assembly GCA_902781545.1. GTDB lineage: Bacteria > Spirochaetota > Spirochaetia > Sphaerochaetales > Sphaerochaetaceae > UBA9732. The sequence continues at coordinate 44,244 of CACZJR010000011.1, forward strand.
TATCGGTATTATTATTGCGGTTGTCGTGGTTCTTCTTCTGCTGGTTGTGTCAACATACAACGCATGTGTAAGACTCAAGAACCAGGGAGAGGAGGCTTATGCCCAGATTGATGCTCATCTCAAGCAGAGATATGACCTGATCCCGAACCTTGTCGAGACAGTCAAGGGTTATGCCAAGCATGAGCAGGGCACACTTACAGCTGTCATTGAGGCACGCAACAAGGCCATGAGCGCCTCTGGCGTCTCTGAGAAAGACCAGGCAGACAAGGCCTTCGAGGGAACCCTCAAGAGCCTCTTCGCACTCTCCGAGGCTTATCCGGAGCTCAAGGCCAATGAGAACTTCAAGGACCTTCAGAACCAGCTCTCAAGACTTGAGACAGAGATCCTGCAGGCCAGAAAGTACTACAACGGTGTTGTTAAGACATTCAACACCAAGATCGAGACCTTCCCGACATCCCTTATCGTCGGTCTTTTCGGCGGCAAGTTCTCCAAGATGACTTATCTTGAGGTCGCTGAAGCTGAGAGACAGAACGTCAAGGTCCAGTTCTGATCCTGCCTATGAAGCGTTTCCTCTTGATTGCCCTGATCCTTGTGACAGGGCTTTTCAGTCTTTTTGCAGCTGATTACTACATTGAGAACTATGATGTGAAGATCACCGTGGGGAACAATGCCGTTCATCACATTGAGGAGACCATCGATGTCTATTTCGAGGGTCCCCATCATGGTATTGTGCGTGAGATTCCCGTTGATTACTCGGATTACAACGGCATGACAGCCCGCATCAGGAACCTCAAGTGCTCTGATTCGTATGACTCCGAGGAGGACAACGGATACCTTGTGATGAAGATAGGATCCTCCTCTAGGACCTACAGGCAGGAGTCCGTGCGTTATGTGCTGACCTATGACTACGATCTCGGTGCGGACACCAATGACAGTTATGACGAGCTGTACATGAATGTCATAGGTGTTGACTGGGAATGCCAGATCAAGAATGCCTCTTTCAGCATTGTCATCCCATATGTTGAGGATGCAGGTTATGCGTCAAAGGAAGACTTCTTCAACAAGATCCATTCCAACACCCACTTCACCAGCGGGTCATATGGCTCGAAAGGATCAAGTGTCAAGGCTTATCTTGAGCAGGGCAGTGACGGGTCTCTGACAATCTCCGGCAGGGCCTCCGGCCTTGGGGAGAGGCAGGGAATCACAGTCAGGATCGATCTTCCTGATAACTGGTACAAGGATGCAAGGCAGCCATGGGATTACCGCCCCCTGATGAGGGTCGTCCATCCGATAGTCTGTGCGGTCCTTGTCGGAATCTCGATTCTTCTCTGGCTTTCATTCGGAAAAGACGTCACCCCGATCATTGTGGCGCGTTTCAAGCCGCCCAAGGATTTCCCGCCTCTTCTTGTAGGCTATGTGGCAGACTCCACGGTCGATGACAAGGATGTCATCTCAATGCTCTTCTACTGGGCGGATGAGGGACTTCTGAGCATAGAGGAGAAGAAGGGTGACAAATTCGAGTTCACAAAGCTCAAGAACATTGAGGATTATGCAATTGAGTCAGGGAAGAACATCCCGAAGCTCGAGGTGACACTCTTCAACGGCTTCTTCAAGAAATGCGATGTGGGCGGAAAGATCACTTTCAAGGATCTTGAGAAGAACAACTTCTTCGAGACCATTGTCAAGACAAAGCTGGAGACAGGCAAGTTCTTCACAAAGGAGAGATCCCTGACAGATCCGAAGAGCAAGGCACTTTCCGGACTTCTTGCGCTGCTGTCCGTGATTCCTGTAGTGACAGGAGCCATGAGGGTAGGCCTCTATGAGAATGGCTCAGGTCTGATATTCGGACTTGTAGCAGGTGCGGGACTGTTCCTGATAAACCTCGTGGCGTTTGACTGGCTCTTCAAGAAGTGGCATCTGCGCAAGAGCAATTTCATGGCCTTGATCGGGAGCCTCATTCCGTCTGCGATCATCCTTGCCGCACTGATCGGCGGAGAGTACATGCTCCACGATGAGGTAGACATCCTTCAGAACGTGCTTACTGTGGCAGGAAGCGCTCTTACTGCATTCTTCGCCATAATCATGCAGAGGCGCAGCAAGTACGGCACCGAGGTTCTGGAGGAGACCCTGGGATTCAGGGAGTTCATCGATAAGGCGGAGATCTCACAGCTCAAGATGATGATCGAGTCAGATCCTGACTTCTACTACAGGATGCTGAGCTATGCGATTGTCCTTGGTCTTGAGAACAAGTGGGCCAAGAAGTTCGACGGCATGATTGTCCAGGATCCTGAGTGGTTCACCGGTCTCACGCCGTTTGACATCTATTATTTCTCAAGGATGTCTGCAAGGATGACAAGGGCCATCCCGGCAGCCTCTATTCCGAAGTCATCCATCTCCGGCAGTCCGGGATCCCGTGTCGGCGGCGGTGGATTCTCCTCGAGCGGATTCTCCGGCGGAGGATTCGGAGGCGGTGGCGGACATGCATGGTGATATCTGGGGGCTGCTGTTATCAGTGGCCCTTATTCTATCATGTCTGATTGCCTCTTTTCTTGTAGCAAGGCATGGCAGGAAGGCCTTCGGGGACCTTTGTCCTGAGATAGCCCGAAAGATAGTCCACATCGGGGTCTCCAACTGGTTCTTCATCTACTGCCATGTGTTTGAGTCAGACCTGTGGCCCATAATCGGACTGGCTGGATTTGCGGTGATAAACGCTGTGATGAACATGTCCGGCGGCTTGCATGTCCTGATGGGGCAGGAGAGCACGAAACGCAACTGGGGCCTTGTCCAGTACCCGATATCCATAATAATCCTGATCATGCTCAGGCATTTCGGTATAGGGGACATGGTCTGCGTGGGCTGCGGTGTTCTTGGAATGGGCTACGGAGACGGTCTTGCATCCATAGTCGGGATGAAGGTCAGATCCAAAAACCTCCCGGGAAAAACCAGGAAGACAGTTGCAGGTTCCATAACAATGGCCTGCATAACATTTGTTGTGGTATTTTTACTCAACATTTTCTATAAACAGGGTGTTGAAATGACAAGGCTTGTGCTTGTCTCTCTTCTTGCCGGAGTCTGTGCCTCTTTTGTGGAGGCTTATACACCGTTCGGACTTGACAACATAAGCGTGCCGCTTACAATCTATCTCATCGCGGGGTTAATATGATCAGATTCCTTGACAATGCTCTTTTCTCACTTTCCTGGCCATGGCCGATTGTGGTCATAGCATTGTCAATGGCCGTCATTGCCGTCCTGGCCTATCTTGCAAGGAGCCTTGACCTGGGTGGTGCCCTGGCGGCGTTTGTCATGGGAGTGATTGTCCTCTGGACGCTGAGATTCGAGGGTTTCTTGCTCTTTCTCCTGTTCTTTGTCTCCTGCACGGTCGTGGGGAAACTGTCCAAGAGGATCAGAAGAGGGAAAAGAGCTGAGGTAGCAGAGAAGAAGGGCCACAGAAGGGACCTGATGCAGGTTGTCTCCAACGGCCTCATGGCCACAATCGCGGCTCTGTTCTGGTTCTTCAGCTCAAAGAACATTGCACTTGTCATGTTCGGTGCTGCCGTGGCTGAGGCTACCAGCGACACCTTCGCAGGTGACATCGGGCGCCTGAGCAAGCATGATCCTGTCTCAATCAGGAACCTCAGGCCCGTTCCTGTGGGGATGTCAGGCGGGGTGACCTTCCTGGGCATGATGGGCGCGCTGATCTCATCGGCGGTGATCGCATTCTGCTGGTATGTCTCATTCAAGGGCATGCGCATCTCCGCCGCAATCCTGGTCTGTCTCATGGGCTTTGCAGGTGCGGTTGTAGACTCATATCTGGGGGCTTTCGTGCAGGCACACTACATTGACCCTGATACCGGGATGCTTACCGAAAGCGACGAGAAGAACGGCCAGAAGCTTGAGCTTGCCCAGGGAATCCGCTGGGTGGACAACGACATGGTCAACCTCATGAGCAACGTCTTCAGCTCGGTGTTTGCCCTTGGCATGGGGGTCCTGATCATCTGAGGCTGTTGTCAAGGGAAGATTGACAAAAATGCCGCATATGTCATGAATATTCGGATTTCCAAGTTTTTATGCATGCATATTCGTTTTTTCGTTGACAGTACGTTTCATATGAGCATACATTAATACACTGTGTGGCCTCACCTGTGCCCACTTTAAGGTGAGACGCAAATCAATAATTTAGTTTTACTCACATTGGCGCGGCTTAGGCCGGGAGGGGAGAATGAAGAACTGTCAGCAGATTTTCAATCTGAAGGGAATCTTCTTGGTGGTGGTTGCAATGATCATGGTGGTCATTGGAATAGCACTGCTCATCAGCATGTTCTCGTAAGTTTTTAGACAAACGCAGTACTGAACTCAGTAAAAAAAGGCCCGCGGTTTCCCGCGAGCCTCTCAGTACTTTGTCAGCGACTTATCACATCATGCCGCCCATGCCCGGGTTTGCCGGTGCTGCCGGCTCCGGAGCGGGGATGTCTGTGATGGCACATTCGCTTGTAAGAATAAGGGCTGCGATGCTTGCTGCGTTCTGAAGTGCGCTTCTTGTGACCTTGACAGGATCAATGATTCCGGCCTCAACCATGTTGACCCACTTGTTGCTGTTAGCATCATAGCCAACGCCCTTCTTGCTGTTCTTGCACTTGTCAGCGATGATTGCACCGTCCTCACCTGCGTTCTCGGCGATCTGGCGCATCGGCTCCTCAAGGGCCCTGCGGACGATCTTGTAACCGATCTGCTCCTCATCTGTGAGACCTGAGAGATCCTTCTTCTCCATCTTGACTGCAGCCTGTGCGAGAGCGACTCCACCACCTGGGATGACTCCTTCCTCAATGGCTGCTCTTGTAGCGTTGACCGCATCCTCGACTCTGTGCTTGCGCTCCTTGAGCTCGACCTCTGTCGGGGCACCGACGTTGATGACTGCAACACCGCCTGCGAGCTTGGCCAGTCTCTCCTGGAGCTTCTCGCGGTCGTAGTCGCTTGTGGTCTCTGAAATCTGCTTCTTGATCTGTCCGATCCTGTCCTTGATGTCCTGAGCCTTTCCAAGACCGTTGATGATTGTCGTGTTCTCTTTCTCGACCTTGACGCTCTTTGCTCTTCCGAGCTGTGCAAGCTCAGCGTTCTCGAGCTTCATTCCGAGCTCCTCGCTGATGACCTGTCCGCCTGTGAGGATTGCGATATCCTCGAGCATTGCCTTTCTCCTGTCACCGAAGCCCGGGGCCTTGATGGCGCAGACATTCAGTGTGCCTCTGAGTGAGTTCACGACCAGTGTGGTGAGTGCCTCACCGTCGACATCCTCTGCGATGATCAGAAGCGGCTTGCTGGTCTGGACGACCTTCTCGAGAACAGGCAGAAGCTCCTTCATTGTGGAGATCTTCTTGTCGTAGATCAGGATGTACGGATCCTCCATGACGGAAGTCATTGTCTCACGGTTGCTTGCGAAATAAGCTGAGATATATCCGCGGTCGAACTGCATTCCCTCGACGAAGTCTGTTGTTGTCTCGATGTTCTTGGACTCCTCGACTGTGATGACTCCATCCATTCCGACCTTCTCCATGGCATTGGCGATCTCCTCGCCGATGGTCCTGTCGTTGTTTGCGGAGATTGATGCGACCTGTGTGATCTCTTCCTTGTCACTGACTGTCTTGGATACAGACTTGATCTCTTCAATGGCATCGGCGACAGCCTTGTCGATTCCTCTTCTGATTCCCATCGGGTTCACGCCTGCTGAGACGCTCTTCATTCCTTCCTTGGTGATTGCCCAGGCAAGGACTGTGGCGGTTGTGGTTCCGTCTCCGGCCACATCGTTTGTCTTGGAAGCGACTTCCTTTACGAGCTGGGCGCCCATGTTCTGGAACGGATCCTCAAGCTCGACCTCACGTGCGACTGTGACACCGTCCTTTGTGATCATCGGTGCACCATACTTCTTGTCCAGAAGAACCGTGCGTCCCTTCGGGCCCAGGGTAGTCATGACTGCCTTGGCAATCTGCTCAACACCGGATACCAGAGACTTTCTGGCTTCCTCACTGAACTGTAGCTGTTTTGCCATAATATCTATCCTCTTTAAATAAAAGTTTTAACGTCTTGAGCCGGCATACCGCCGACCGTAACCAAAGATACAAAAGAATCACGCAGAAATCAAGTTTATACACGAATGACAATGAATTATTGCCGTCGGTTTGACAATATAAAGATATATGTGTATTTTTATAAAAGCATTTTTAAGCATATAAGTGAGGATTTCATATGTATTCTTTGATTCTTGCACTGGGAACTCCCACAACAGCATCTGACGGAGCAGCCGCAGGCGGTTCCATGGTAACAACACTGATCACATTCGGTGTGATCATCCTGATCTTCTACTTCCTGATCATCAGACCTCAGAGAAAGAGGGACAAGGAAGCCAAGGCAATGCTCGCCGCTATCAAGAAGGGCGACAAGATCGTCACAATCGGCGGAATCAGGGGAACAGTCGCTGTTGTCAAGGAGAGCACGGTCATCGTCAAGGTCGACGACAACACCAGGATCGAGTTCAGCAAGAACGCAATCTCATCTGTCCTGAACAAGAAAGAAGTCTCTGCCGCAGAGAAGCCGGCAAAGAAGACCGAGGAGAAGATCGAGAAGGTCGAGAAGCCTGCTGTTGAGGCACCAAAGGCTGAGGAGAATGCGGAAGAGGCAGCTCCGGCAGAGGAGAAGGCTGAGAACTGATGAGGAAAACTGAACGCATTCTGATTGCATTGGTTGTCATTGCAATCTGTGTTTGGTTCCTTTTCCCGACAATCAAGTGGTACGGTTTCGTACCTGCGGAGGATAAGGCATTGATCAATGCCACAAGCCTCCAGGTCAAGGAATACTCCCAGGAGCAGGCGAGGGATGTTCTGGATTATCTGAACCAGAATTCTTCCTCCGAGGTCTCCAAGGAGTATTCTTTTGTTCTGACTCTTACAAAAGAGCAGGTCAAGGGAAAGGGGAGCACGGATCTGAGAACCTGTGCGGATGTCCTGACCGCCTTCTCTGCATCAGCGGATGAGGGGCAGGCACTTATGGAGGCTGTCGAGCAGTACTGCCGCCAGCGCATACAAGATCTCAAGGAACTGTCATCCAAGGCACTTCAGCTCGGACTTGACCTGAAAGGCGGAATGAGCATCCTGCTGGATGTAGACCCGTCATCTCTTTCCGAGAGACTGGGGCATGAGCCCTCAGAGTCCGAGATCTCAACTGCGATTGATGAGGACATAGAGATACTGAAGAACAGGATCGACCAGTTCGGAATGGCTGAGCCTGAGATCAGAAGACAGGGAGACAGCCAGATTCTGATTGAGCTTGCCGGTACTCCTGACCCCGGACGCGTGGATGCGTTCCTCAAGGGAAAGGGATCTCTTGCGTTCCATCTGGCGGATACTCTGACAACCCAGAGAGTGATGGCCTATTTTGAGGCCAACACAGAAGAATATGAGAAGATTATCGATGCTCTGGCCAATGATTTGCCGTTTACGCAGCCTTCCGTCATTCCTCAGGACAGGATGCTTGCAGGTGTTTTCTATACTGATGAGTACGGGCTTGAGCAGCTTTCATCTGTTGTGGTCATTTACAGAAAGGCCGCACTTGACGGCGGATACCTGCTTTCCGCGCAGACAAGCAAGGACAGCACAAGTAACCAGCCCACAGTCGCCGTAAAGCTCAGCGATGAGGGCGGATCTATCTTCTACGATTTCACAAAAGGTCATATCGGACAGCCTCTGGCGATTGTCATGGACGGACACGTGAAGAGCGTGGCCACAATCAGGGATGCGCTTTCCACCAACGTACAGATATCCGGTTTCACTGCAAAAGAGGCGGAGAACCTTGCCATACTGCTCAAGACGGCATCGCTTCCGATCTCGGTGACAATCTCAAGCCAGCAGACGGTAGGAGCCTCACTGGGTGAGGACTCTGTGCGCATAGGAATGAAGGCCATTTTTTACGGATTCATCCTTGTTGTTCTGTTCATGGTTGTGTTCTACAGCTGGAGCGGCCTGATTGCGGATGTGGCTCTTGTCATGAACCTTGTCATAATGGTCGCCACGCTGGGAGGTTTCGGATCCACTCTGACTCTGACAGGTATTGCCGGACTGATTCTCTCAGTTGGAATGGCCGTTGATGCGAACGTCATCATATTCGAGAGAATTAAGGACGAGCTCAAGGCGGGTACGCTGCCTAAGAAGGCGGTCTCCACAGGATTCTCTAAGGCGCTTTGGACGATTCTGGACTCGAACATCACAACAATCATCGCCGCGGTGGTGCTGATCTTCTTCGGATCCAGTGCTGTGCGCGGATTTGCAACAACTCTGGCGATAGGTATTGTGAGCTCCCTGTTCACATCGCTTTTCCTGAGCCATCTGCTCATGGATCTCACTGTCGGTGAGAGAATCTCAATCTCATGGAGAAGGAGGTACGCTGTAAATGAAAAGAATTGAGTTTCATGTCGTAAGACGCAGGACCGTTTATCTTGGAATAGCATGCATCCTTCTTCTTGCAAGTGTCGCGCTCGTTGTATTCAAGGGTTTCAATCTCGGAATTGATTTTGAGAGCGGGGTGTCTGTGTCCGTCAAGATCGATGACACCAATGCACAGATAGAGGATGTCAGGCAGGCACTCTCTCAGATTGAGGGAGCCAGGGTGCAGAACATAGGCGCATCGGATGACGGGCGCTATCAGATCAGGGTGAAGCTTTCGGATAATCAGACCCAGCGTGAGATGGAGAACCTGATCAACACGATGCTTGGGCGCAAGTTCAGCTCATTCACGGTTCTTGAGAGCTCATTCATAGGAGCAAAGTTCTCCTCAAGCCTTGTCACCGGATCACTTAAGGCTGTGGCTATTGCGCTTGCGCTGATCCTGGTCTATGTCTGGATCAGATTCAAGGTCGCCTATGCCATAGGATCTATCCTTGCTCTGATACATGATGTGGTGCTGATGCTCGGATTCATCAGCCTTGTAGGTTTTGAGATCTCATCAACGACAATCGCAGCTATCCTTACAATCATAGGCTATTCACTGAACAACACCATTGTCATCTTCGACAGGGTCAGGGAGAGCATCAAGGGCAATCATGAGCAGGAGCTTTCATCTGTGATAGACTATGGTGTGAACAGCTCGCTGTCTCGTACCACATTCAGCAGCGTCACTACGCTTCTTGCAGTCATTCCGCTTGCAATTCTCTCTTCCGGAGATGTGAGGAGCTTTGCGATCAGCATGATCTTCGGTGTTGTGGTGGGAACTTACTCATCCAACTTCCTGGCAACAAATGTCCTTTACATGCTTGGAAAGACACATGCTTTGGACATCCTGAAGCAGGAAGAGGAGGAAGACCTCTCAGATGCAGCAGTTGCCAGAAGGATGCTCGGAGAAGACGAGCCCAAGCTCAAAAAAGCGGACAGGAACAAGGGCGGAAACGACCCGAAGATACTGGTCTGACGGGAGAAAACCGATGAAGGTTGTCAGAAGCAAGGTCATTGGCTACTGCTTTGGAGTCTCGAACACCATCAACAAGGCGGAGGAATGCATCCAGCGCTCAAAGGATGAGAAGCTGCCCTGCTACAGCATAGGGCAGCTAATCCACAACAAGGATGTCGTTGAGCATTTCATGTCCGAGGGAATGGTGAACTCCGAATCTCCTGACGGCCTTGAGCCCGGTATTGCGCTTGTGCGTGCACACGGTATTCCTGAGAGTCTGTGGCGCAGGTATGAGAATGCCGGCTTCAGGATTGTGGACTCCACCTGCCCGATTGTGGCCAAGGGCGCAGAGACAATAAGAAAAGCAGCCCAGAAGGGAAGTAACACAATAATAATTGGTGTAAAAGGTCATGCAGAGACCATCGGTCTTCTTGGAGTTGAGCTTCCTGACGGCAGGGCTGTTGACTCTCACCTGATCTGCAGCATGGAAGATGCAAGGGAGCTCTGCGTAAGCAGGCGTCTCAAGGAGGACTCTGACATTGTTGTGGTTGTCCAGACCACATTCCCTGAGAAGGAGTTCCAGGCAATCAGAAGGTACCTTAAGACATGCTTCAGCAAGATCCGTTTCTCAAACTCGCCCTGCGGTGCAACAGAGGCAAGGGGCAAGGCGGCACTTGAGCTTGCATCCCAGACTGATGCGGTGATAGTGATAGGCGGAAAGAACAGTGAGAACACCAGAGGTCTTGCAAGGCGTGTGGCAGAGACCGGAAAGCCTGTGTACAGCATCGAGAATGACAAGGACCTGGATGAGAGGCTCCTTGAAGAATTGTCCGCATACTCAAGTGTGGGTATCTGCAGCGGATCATCCACCCCGACTTCAACCATCAGGGCTGTCGAGGAGATCCTCGAACGACTCTGAGAGGAGGCATTTATGACGGAAAAACAGCAGAAAGCCTATGACAGGCTTCTTGAGATTGACAGGAAGATCACGATGATCGGTCATATCGAGGCGGTTCTCGGTTATGATTTCGAGACAGTCATGAGCAAGATGGGCGGAGATGAGAGATCGCGTCAGATGGCATTCCTGTCATCCATGGTCCACGAGATGTCAACAAGCAAGGAGCTTGGAGAATGCCTGGAGACCCTCTCCGGTGTCTCTGACGCCACAGATGAGCAGAAGGCTCTTGTCCGTCTCTGGAAGAAAGAGTATGACGATGCCGTCATGATCCCCGCAAAACTGGTCGAGGACCTGAGCCAGGCCTCCAGCGAGTGCCAGAACAGGTGGTTCTCCGCAAGAAAGGACGGGGACTACAAGTCGTTCTATCCGTATCTGGAGCGTCTTGTGGATCTTTCCAAGGAGAGCGCTTCCATCACATCCCGTGGCAGAAGTCTCTATGACACGCTTCTGGACCGCAACGATGCAGGCTTTGACAGCGCGCAGATCGAGACTCTGTTCGAGGGTATGAGAAGCACCATAAAGGCGGTCATGGCCGATGCGTGCGCTTCCGGCAAGCAGCTGACTGCGGAAGATCAGGCATTTCTTTATAAGAAGTACGACATAGAGAAGCAGAAAGAGTTCTCACGCATGATCCTCCAGGACATGGGCTATGAGTTCGACAGGGGATCGATAGGCGAGGTCGCACATCCTTTCACAAGCACGGTGGGAAGCGATGACATCAGGATCACCACCAGATTCGAGGATGCGAATGTAACAAGCCAGATCTTCACCATTGTCCATGAGGGCGGACATGCCATCTACGAGATGGGTGCCAACAACGGCTCGATAAAGGGAACCATTCTCGGCCAGGGTCAGAGCAACACGTTCCATGAGTCCCAGAGCAGGCTTTGGGAGAACCTCGTGGCCAGAAGCCCATATTTCTGGGAGCATTATTTCCCGCTTTTCTGCGAGACGTTCCCCGAGCAGACAAAGGGTGTAAGCTTTGATACATTCATGAAGGCCGTCAACAGCATCCAGATAGGGGATAACAGATGCAATGCAGATGAGGTCACATACGGGCTTCATGTCATTCTCCGGTTCAGGCTGGAACGACAGTTCATTGACGGAGACCTGAGGATCAAGGACCTTCCGGAGGCATGGGACGCAATGTCCGTGGAGCTTCTTGGAAAGCATCCGGATAGCATCCAGAGCGGAGTGCTGCAGGATGTTCACTGGATGGGCGGAATGTACGGTTATTTCCCGTCATATGCGCTTGGAAACATCATCAACGCCCAGATCTGGGACACAATGGCAAAGAGCATCGATGTGGTTTCCGCCATGCGCAGCGGAAAGCTCTCAATGATCAAGGATTATCTGACGCAGAACTACTACCGCACAGGAGCAATCTATTCGATTTCGGACATGCTGACCAAAGTCACAGGCCGTAATCTTGATTCTTCCTTCTTTGACATATACCTTAGAGACAAATACAGGAGGCTTTTCGGTTAATGAATCTCCCTAACAAACTGACTGTTACAAGACTGGTCCTGGCACCGTTCTTCTTTCTCTCTTATTTTCTGATTGACCTTATCCCGTCAATGAACACGGTCCTTTATGCCGTGATCCTTGTCGTGTTCTATGCGATTATGGAGCTTACAGATCTCCTGGACGGAAAGATCGCCAGAGGCCGCAACCTTGTGACCGACCTTGGAAAGGTCCTTGACCCGTTTGCCGATGTAATTTGCCATCTGACATTCTTCACCTGCCTTCTGGTCTCGGGGATAATGCCGGTCTGGGCCTTCATACTCATTCTCTGGAGGGAGTTCTCCCAGAGCTTCACAAGGATGCTGATGATGGGCAGGGGCAAGGCAATGGCCGCCAACATTTTCGGAAAGGCAAAGACCTGTCTTTATGCGCTTACATGCATATGCGGTTTCGCATTCAGGGTTCTTTCGGTCCTTTCCGCTGACGCATCATTCATGAGGGTGTATTCGATTGTGCTGACAGTTCTGTTCGCGCTTGCCGCATTCTCTTCAGTGATGTCTTATCTGATTTACGTCAGGGCAATTGTGAAGAGCAAGGTCCTGAGCGATATGACCAGATAAGGTCAGAGGTATTCCAGAACAGCCTCAGGAACAATAAGTCTGATCTCATCGGTCCTGCCGTCCGCCATATCCTGTCTGACCATGGACGATGAGATGTATTTCTCTCCAAGCCGTTTGCGCTCTGCGACCTTCAGCACTATCTGGTGTGACGCACATTCTGTGCGAAGGGCATTTAGATGGATCTCTGACATCTCGTCCCTGGGCTCATCACCTGCGAAAACCTTCTTTATCCCAAGCGCGGTGCAGATATGGCAGATCACCTTTGAGTCCAGCACCGCATGTGCGGGAACCTTTCCAAGTCTCTCCGAGAGGAAGGTTCCGGGATAATCATCACGGCTGATGACATAAGGGCCTGAGGGCAGGACTGTGACGTTTGCCATGTCTGAGAGGCAGCGTTGTGTCATGGACAACCTGTCCTTGAAATCAAAAGAAATGCCACTTGTCTCGTGATTGCCTTTTCCTCCTGACTCCGGTCTGCCCTGGATGACAAGAACAAGGACGTTCCTGCTGCGTTTTGCGGCTATTTCCACAAGGTAACGATGTCCTAATGTGAATGGGTTTGCGTTGAAAACAATAAGAGATACATCATCTAAGCCACCGATTTTATCCTGTAGCTCTATTTCCCATTTCTCAAGAGAGGTTCTGCCGTCTCCGATCAGGTCCAGATAAGTGTTGAATTCATTCTCCGTGATATCGTTCTGCATCGCATCTTGTCCGTACTGCATGAGTTTATCATCAGGAGCCTTTAAATGGAATAGAAGCCTGTTATGAATTTATTTGCAAAAATAATGCATATATATTCCATAGCGCTTATTTTTGTGTTATTTTTTCTTTTGACAGGCGTGTGAGGGTAGGTTACTATTTATAGTTACGGGGCCATAAAGATATGCCCTGCACAAACTGATTCTTAATGAATAGGAGACAGCATAATGAAGAAACTGTTTACAATCGTACTTCTTGTTTCTCTGGTGTGCGGTGCCCTTTTTGCACAGGCCATCTATGAGAATCCCGAGGGAATGAAGAAAATCATCATTCTCAACAATGCTTTCGAGGGTCTTGAGGAGACACGCCAGTGCTACAACGCCAAGGAATGGCACAAGAGCTACAGCCTGGGCCAGATCATTGATGACAACCTCTGGTTCACACCTTCCGATGATGCAATTGTCAAAACAGTCGCATATGCAGATCTCTACACCGATACATGTGATCTTGCCACATTCCGCGGAAAACTGGTCAGCCTGATCAAGGACAATCCTGCTTATGACTATGACCTGTTCGTCGGTCCCAACCAGAAAGAGTCATCCGATGTCTGGTACAAGGGCTGGTGTATCATCGGCAACGAGGCTCTTGTCTTCATGCCGAACGAGGGTATCACAGATCTCCTTTATGTGGCAGAGAACGTCGGTCTTGTCCCGGCAACAGGCTTCATCTTCGAGAACGTAGCCGGAGAGAAGGTCACACTCAAGGCTGAGCAGCTTGCCGATGCATCAATCGTCTATGAGGGTGATGTCATCACACTTGTCTGCGGCAGCACAAAGCTTGCCAACGTGAAGTCAGTCACAGTCGAGGGAATCACAAAGGATTCAAAGGTCTCCGGTGACGGTGTCTACAGAATGGTCATGCTCCCGAATGCTGACGGAGTCTACGGTGTGGAAGCTCCGCTTCTCGGAAACAGGGCAGGTACATGGTATCCGACAGCAACAACAGCAAAGCATCCGTATGCCGGCGCATATTCAGTAGCTGAGCTGTTCGCCAAGTTCGGAGTCACACCTTGTGAGAACGTCAAGGTCGTCTCTTATGCCGACGGCTATGCAAGGGAAGAGGAGTTCAACCACTTCGCAAAGAAGTACATCGCATGGCATGCAAGCGCAGAGTACATCACAATGGGTATGGAGCAGTCCAGGAAAGAGGATGCCGTCTACAACGTCGGTTACTACATCCTCAAGGACGAGGCATTCGTCTACATCCCTGAGACAGGCATCAATCTCGGAAAGGTGTTTGAGACCATCGGAATGGCCGGCGTGACCCAGTACAAGCTGACATATGCAGATGGAAAGGTCCTGTACATTTACGGAACCGATATTCCTTCATTCAGCATTCCGGCTGGAAACGATCTTGTCACAATCGAGGCCATGTGATTCAACGTAGGCGGTATGCCGCTTACTCTTTCTTGAAATGATATGCGCCCCCGTCCATGGGGGCGCGTTTTGTGAAAAACAGGTGAGTTTATGAGGTCATTTGGAAAAACAGCCATTATTCTGGTTGCTCTGATTACAGTGTTCGCCTTATGCGGATGCTCAAAGGGTCAGGCGGAGACAACCGCCTCAGCTCCGGCCGTGCAGCAGAGTTCCGCACCGGCAGAGTCCGCAAAGGAGCCGCAGGCACAGGTTCAGGAAACTGTCCAGAAACCCGTCTATGAGTTCCCCAGCGACAAATTCCACACAGGTGCGGTAGGTGCCAACGGAGCCGCAGCATGTGCAAGCCCGCTTGCAGCTCAGATTGCCGTGGATATCCTGGAGAAGGGCGGAAACGCAGTTGATGCGGCAGTAGGCATGATTTATGCAGTCGGTCTCCTTGAGCCGGCGGCAAGCGGTGTGGGCGGAGCAGGCCAGATGACTGTCTATCTTGCCGACCAGGACAAGTATGTCACTATCGAGTACATGACAATGGCTCCGGGAAAGGCGATTGCCGGTGAGATTGAGACATCAAGCTCCGACAACCCGCCTGCAGTGACATCCATTGCGATCCCTGGTGTGGTCCACGGCACGCTTACAGCCCTTGAGATGTGGGGCACAATGACCCCGAGAGAGGTGCTGCAGCCTGTAATCGACCTTGCCAGAAAGGGCTTCCCGGTGACCGAGAGATGGAACACCAACATCGAGGGACGCTACCAGAACCTCAAGGCCTATGACTACACGATGGGGCTCTATACCGATGACGGATTCCTTTACAGCATCGGTGATACGGTTAAGAACAATGACCTTGCGGACACCCTTGAGCTGATTGCAGACCAGGGGATAAAGGGATTCTACGACAGCGCCTTCACCGACAAGATGGTGGACTACATCCAGAGCATAGGCGGAATCCTCACCCACGAGGACTTCGCACAGTACAAGTCCGTTGTCAGGGAGCCGATCTCAACGACATACAGGGGCTATACCGTCTATACCACAGGCGGCCCGTCAACGGGAGGAGCCGCTCTTCTTGAGGCTCTGAACATCGTTGAGAACTTTGACCTTGCCTCCTACGGCCCTGACAGCCCGCAGACTGTCAACATCATGGCCGAGGCCTTCTCAATGGGATACAAGGACGGAAACGCCTACATGGCAGACCCGACGTACTATGATCTTCCGGTCCAGACGATCATCTCCAAGGAATATGCCAAGGACCGCTCCGTGAAGATCAATCCTGACTCCAAGCAGAAGATGGTGGGCGCCGGACGCCTGACAGTCAAGCTGAACGCGACAGGCGAGGCGGTAGCCGCAAGCACCGCGGTGGACCAGGGCGGAACAAGCCACATGGTCGTCATGGACAAGTTCGGTAATGTGGTCTCCACCACAAACACAAACGGAATCAACTTCGGAAGCGCGGTTGCTGTTCCCGGAACAGGCTTTGTGTTCACCGCACATCTTTCAAACCTGAACAACACAACCGGAGCCTCAGTGAACATGCTCATGCCGTACATCCGCGTGTGCTCAACCACATGTCCCTCAATCGTGGCAGATTCCACCGGAAAGCCGGTCCTGGCAGTCGGATCACCGGGAAACTGGGCTCTTGTCTCAGCTGCATTCGCGGCTATTGTCAACTACATTGACTTCGGCATGGACATCGCACAGGCTACAAACGCCCCCAGGACGTGGAAGGACGGAATGACCATCAAGGACCTCTACATGGAAGGCGGCTACAGCCCTGAGACCATCGCCGCTGTAGAGGCAATGGGCTACAATCTCATCGACAGTGACCGTGAGTACAGCTCACATGTCGGATGCGTGGCGGCAATCGAGAAGAAGGACGGATTATTCTACGCAATCGGTGATGACCGCAGACATTACGGTTCTGCCGCTTACTAAGGGTGTAGACCTGTCACACCCTTAGAATGACATTGTCAAGGGTGCCTCTGGCACTTGCCTTGCCCTTGACAATGTCATATTGATTGCAATCTGAAATAATTTGAGGTTATTAATGAGAAACGAGATAGTGGTGGCACTTGTCATGTTCCTGATCTCAATCGGGGGATCGGTTGCCACCCGCAATGACAAGAAGTGGTCGGTGTTTTTCCTATTCCTGGCATCGGTGGCAGGAAGCCTGGCCGCTGGAATGGGAATAAGGTTCAGGGAGATTGTCGAGGGTCCGTTCGGATTCCTGGACAGTATGCTCTGCGTCTGCTGCGCATCTGTGCTGGTGGCGACCCTGGACAGAAGCGGTGCCTTCTCATTCCTGTTCGACAGGATCTGTGGAATCAAGAACAGGACACTGAAGGCTTTTGCCGTCCTGCTGTTCATAGCACTTCCTGCAATGCTCACAGGTTTTGCCTCCTCAAGTCTTCTGACAACAGGACAGCTTGTGAAGAAAGGCTGCTACAAGGGAGCCGATTCAAGGAAGATGCATCTGGTTGTCTGCGTGGGAGCTTTCATAGGAGTTATTCTTCCTCCGACATGCATTCCTGCGATGATAGCAGCCAACGGAGCGGGAAGCGTTCTTCCCACACCATATGCGGGATTCTTCCTTCCGCTTCTTGCGGCAGGTCTTCCGGCGTTCATCGTCTATGCGCTTGTAAACCGCAAGGAGCTTTCCTCTGTCGAATCAGGGGAGAAGGCAGACTCCAAGGGGGCACTTCCATCATTGATCGTGCTTACAGTGACCTGCATCGCAGTGATCATTGACGGTGTGTTCTCCAATATCCTGTACCTTGGCGGAAACACGCTTGTGTTCTTCATCGCATCCCTGATTGTCATTGGGGCAAGCAGGGGCTTCGGGAGTATCAAGAGCACATATGAGACAGTGTCGGACGGTGTCATGAACGCAGTGGTGCCGATGGCTATTGTCTTTGCGCTGGGATCTTTCATAGAGGTCAGCTCAATGACAGGAGTCCGCGGGCTCTACAGCCTCTGGATACTGCCGTACGATGTCGTGCCAGTGATGCTTGTGCTCATGGCAGCCGCACTGGTCATAGGGTATTTCCTGTCCACTCCCATCCCCGCGTTCCTGATCACATATGCGGTCTTCCCGATCGGATGGCTTGCCAACACCGTTACGGTCACAGGCCTTGCGATGGCACTGGCGGTTGTGGCGCTGATCACCAGAAACGGCGGAATAGTGAACTGCAGGGAGAACTCCCTGAAGTCCTCTGATGTGCTTAAGGAAGTCTGGCTTCCTGTTGCTCTGGTTCTTGCTGTCGGAGTCATCTTTGTGATATTCGGCGACAGCATGACGTTCCTGATCAGGTAGAAGGAGGGGAGAGATGCTTCAGATAATCTATTATGTGATCATTACAGTGTTTGCCCTGCTTCTTTTGGCCAATGTCCTGAGAAAGCGCCCGTTCACTGAGCTTGTGTGCCTTGCCTTTGTGGTTGTGACATTCACGCTCAGGGCACTTCACATAAAGTAGGAGGGTCTTATGAGCTATATCAAGAACATAGTCGTCATTGCTGTTGCCCTCCTTTTCGCGGTGATGGCATCGGTGGATTTCATTGCCATGCACAAGGCGGAGCCAATTGCGGACAATCCGAATGTGACTGAGATCAAGATGCTCTCCGAGTATTGCCCAGCTCTCAAGGGCACAGCCCTGGACACCGAGATCTACGTGTTTGACAGCGGAAAGCCCGGCGGTGCGATGCTGATCCTGGGAGGAACCCATCCGAATGAGACGGCAAGTCCTGTTGCCGCCATAGCCATGGCTGAGAACCTCAGGTGCACGCAGGGAAGACTCTTCATAATCCCGTGGACCAACAAGAGCGGTTTCACTCACACGTCGCCGCTTGACGGCATGCAGGATTTCTTTGACATTGAGCTCGCAGACGGAAGCAAGAGGACCTTCAGGGTGGGAAACCGTCTGACGAATCCCGTTGACCAGTGGCCTGACTACACTTATTTCATGGGCTCATCTGGCAGGGAGCTCATGGGAACTGAGATCGCCGAGATCAGAAACGTTGACAGACTTTACTATGGAAACCCGAACGGTGTCCTGACTGAGAGAGTTTGTGCCGGAATTTTCAATCTTATCAATGAAGAGGGCATTAATCTGACGATGGACATGCATGAGGGGTCTCCGGAGTTCCTGTACCTGGACTGCACCATGGTCAACATGAAAGCGGACAACCAGAAGGCCATGTCCATTGCCCAGAGCATGGCCCTTGACATGCAGTTCGATGACCTGGACATGCGCGCCGAATACTCCGGCGTGAAATCCTACGGACTTTCCCACAGGAGCCTTGGGGACAACACGGCATCCATGATGACGCTGATGGAGACATACAATCCGTCCATGGGGCCGCTTCACGGCAAGATGGATGATGACCTGATAATAAACGGCAACGAGCCGAACTACTATCAGGCTCATCTTGACGGGTACATCTATTTCGATGTCCCGAAGGACGGTTATCCGCTGGTTGAGAGGGTTGCACGGCATGTCACATGTGTGACTTACCTGGCACGTGCATTCAGCGAGGCATATCCGGACAAGGTCATAGCCTTTGAGGGACTTGGCTCTTATTCGGATATGGTCGGTTCTGGTTTAGGTAAAATCCTTAAACCAGTTGATTGATTTTCACATTGTATTATTATTAATAGATATTGGAGGATGTTATGAAAAAACTTGCCCTGTTAATTCTGGCAGTAGCCCTGATCTTCACATTCGCCTCATGCAGCAAGGGTTCTTCCTCGTCTGCAGCTCCTTCCGCTTCTGCTTCTGCCTCGGCACCTGCTGCCGATAGCGCAGCCACAACACCTTCCACAGGTACGGTGGATTCAGAGTATGACCCCAACAAGACCGTTGATTTTGTCCAGCAGACATCAGAGGACAAGAGGGTCGTGACAATCGGAACCATTGACAAGAGCCTTTACAAACAGCCTGTCTTTGTCACTTCCTTCGGACAGAGCACGGATGCAGCCATGCTTGATACAGTGATGAAGAGGATCGGCGTGGACTATGTCTACAACGCCACCGCAACCGCTGAGGCCATGAAAGGTTACAAGACAGTCATTATCGCCGTCGGAGCCAGCACAAAGGGTCTTGGAGCCGCCGGAATCTCAGAGGCCGACGAGACTGCAAGGGCCAAGGCAATCATGGAATACATCAACTCCAATGAGATCGAGGTCATCTGCTGCCATATCGGAGGCTCGGCCCGCAGGGGAACCCTGTCCGACCTTTATTCCGACATGGTCATGGAGAAGGCCAGCCTGATAGTCCTCAAGGAAGACGCGAACTTCGACTACAAGTTCACAAAATATGCCGAGGAGCACAAGAAGCCGATCAGCCTGATCTACGCCACAAAGGATGCCCTGACGGTCTTCACAGAGATCTTCCAGTGACACAGGATCCAAGATGGACATTGAGCTGATCTGTCTGCTTTCCATGCTGGCGGTGTTCCTGCTGGCAAACCTGCTTCTGAAGCTTCCCGTCAGCATCTCAATGATACTGGGCGCCATTGTCGGTGCCCTTGTCGGCGGGCAGGGGATTCCCGTAAGACATCTGTTCGAGGGTACCTTCACCTATGTGGACACAATCCTGATAATATCCACCGCCATGCTCTTCATGACTGTGATCCAGGAGTCCGGCGCGCTTGAGGCGCTGAATGCGCTGATTGTGACTAAATTCCACAAGGTTCCTGCCCTGATGCTGGTCCTGCTGATGCTTGTGATCATGTTCCCGGGAATGATAACCGGCTCATCCACTGCGGCTGTCCTGAGTGCCGGAGCCCTTGTTGCCCCTGTTCTTCTTCTGATAGGCATTCCAAAGGAGAAGGCCGGAGCAATCATCGCCATCGGTGCCATCATGGGAATGGCGGCGCCCCCGATAAACATCCCCGCGATGCTCATCGGCGGCGGAGTGGACATGCCATACATCGGTTTTGACGGCCCTCTGTTCCTCCTGACCATTCCATGTGCGGTGTTCGCCGTCCTTTTCCTGGGGCTGAGATACTGCAGGAATCTGGACATCGAGAAGCTGAAAGAGGGCCTGGATCTTGAAGTCGGAAAGAAATACGGCTTCAGACTCTATATTCCGATCATCGTTCTGTTTGTCCTGCTTGTTGTCTCAAAGGCCTTCCCGAAGTTCCCGCAGCTGGGAACCTGCCTCATTTTCCTGATCTCCGCCGTTGTGGGGCTGTTCACAGGAAAGAGGTTCAACTTCTGGAAGAAGTCCCTGGATGCCATGGAGACCACAATTCCCGTGCTTGCAAAGCTCATGGGAGTTGGAATGTTCATCCAGGTCCTGACGCTAGTCGGTGCCAGGGGCTGGATTGTGGTTAGCTGCCTGGGACTCGGAATGGTGTTCGTGTACATCGCCACATTCACCATCATGCCGGGATTCGGCGCTATCAGCTCCTACGGGGCGGCATCTGTCATAGGAGTGCCGTTCCTGCTGGTGATAATCCAGAACACAGTGTGCAACGACATCATTGTCGCGGCAGTTCTTGCTTTCACATGCTGTCTGGGAGATCTCATGCCTCCTACGGCCCTTGCAGGAAACTACGCCGCACAGATTGTCGGACTCAAGTACAACAAGGTCCTCAAATGCTGCATCATACCGTTTGTGGTGTGCATCGCGGTCGCGGTCCTTGTGATATTCAACACGAATGCGCTTGCATTCCTGACGGCATAGGAGGGACGGATGCTTAAGTTTGTGTATCTTGCAATCGTTGCCTTCGTGCTTGTCCTTATCGCAGTCAATATGTTCCGCAAGAAGAAAAACTTTTTCTTCCAGCTGGATGCCGCAATAGTCATGGTGACGCTCTTGCTGCGTCTTCTGCTCCTGAAGTGAGGCCGTTATGAGAAAGATACCTAAGAACTACATAACAGCCTCCATACTTTGCGTCTTTGTCATTGCCGCCGTAATCTACCTCGGCATTGTCTTCAGGTCCGCCAAAGAGGCCGAGCCGATCTATCCGGGGCCCGGTGTCACATCCGTCAGGATGCTGAGCGACTGGTATCCCGAACTCAAGGGAACCAGCGGGGACACAGAAGTCTACATCCTTGACAGCGGTGTTAAGGGCGCCAGCATGCTCGTGCTTGGGGGAACGCACCCCAATGAGCCTTCCGGCTTCATCAGCGCAGTCATGCTCATCGAGTACTGCAGGCCTACTGCAGGAACTCTCTATGTCATCCCTCGTGCGAACAACAGCGCATTCACCTGCACCGACCCGCAGGAAGCAGCCCCGATGAAGTTCTACATCGATACCGACAACGGCACCAGATGGTTCCGTTTCGGAAGCCGTGCGACAAATCCGATTGACCAGTGGCCGGACAGTGAGGTCTATGTCCATGCATCATCTGGGCAGAAGCTCTCAGGAAGTGAGACCAGGAACCTCAACAGGGCATACCCGGGCAATGAGGGCGGCACGTTCACAGAGAAGGTCGCCTACGGGATTACCAGCCTGATAATTGCCGAGAAGATCGCCATAACCGTTGACCTGCATGAGGCATCGCCTGAGTACACCACTGTCAACGCCATTGTGGCCCATGAGGACGCACTTGATCTTGCTGCCCTTACCCTCTGGGATGTTGAGGAGGATTTCCAGATCACGCTTGAGAAGTCACCGATAAACCTCCATGGCCTGACACACAGGGAGCTTGGCGATTTCACTGACACCATGGCCCTTCTGATGGAGACTGCGAACGCCTCCCAGGGACGCCTGCACGGGCGAATAGACTCCGACCTGGTTGTCACAGGCAAGGACAAGTTCTATGCCAGAGCGGCAAAGTACGGTGCTGTGACCGTCCCTTATGACGATTCGGGAATCAGCATCTCCGAGCGCTGCGCAAGGCACATCGCCTGCATCACCCAGTTCGCGGAGCAGTACCAGTTCGTAGGTGACGGTTCTGCCATCAGCCTCGGGGACATGCCATCCTACAAACAGATACTCAAGAACGGGATAGGTCATTACCTGAGTTCACCTAAATGATGAGAAAGATTCCTGTAATCTTTTTGATATTATTCTCAATCCTCATTGTCACCGCATGCAAGAAGACGGAGAAGGAGACTGCGCCGCAGAGTGAGGCATCGGCTCCTGTCGTTGAGGCTACGACTCCTGTGGAGACCCCTGCGGAGGATTCAGATGCCCCAGACAAGGATCCCGTGGATGACGGCTATCAGAGGGTCGTTGTTGCCGGCACAGAGGTCAGGTGGGATGGCTACAGGGCAATTGAGCCTGAGAGCGACCTGGATATCATGAACATGACGTTCGCGGATTTCGGGTCTTTCTTCACTGAGCAGTATCCTGTTTCCCGGAGCACGTACAAGCTGATGGAGGGAGGGATCTCGGAGACGGAGGTCACGCACATCCACAGTGAGAATCCGGGGCCGGCCATCTACATAGTCGGAGGAGTGCACGGTGACGAGAGGGCCGCATGGTACAGCGCGCTTCTGATGCGTGAGGCCACCATCTCATGCGGGGACCTTTATGTGCTTGCCCCGGCCAATGCCAACGGGGCGCGGAACAAGACCCGTTATGTGACAGGCCACCTTGACCTGAACAGGAGCTTTCCCGGAAATCCTGACGGAGATGACGCGGAGCAGCTTGCGTTTGCAATCTATCAGGACATAAGAGGCAAGAAGCCTGACTTCGTGTTTGACCTTCATGAGGCCATTCTCATGAATGAGAGCCGTGATTTCCTGGGAAGCACGTATATTTTCACCGAATTGGATGGAATGGAGGACCTGTTCTTTGATCTTCTGGTGGCGACGGAGGAGGGGACCATCTGCCATAATGAGTTCGGTTTCACAGGACCCGGGCCTGCAGGAAGCGTCAATGCCGAGGTCACCAGACACCTCCATATTCCTGTAATCACGGTCGAGACATTCAGGGGCTTTGACATTTACCGCAGGGTCTATGACCAGCTGGATACAATCCAGTTCACGCTGGCTTTTTACGGGATGAGGTGATTATGGACAAGAACATGGCAAGGGCAAAGGCCTTTCTAAATCGTGCATCGGAATCAGATGACCTGATCCAGAAGCTTCTGTGTCTCTATGACGGATTCGTGTGTATCTACG
Source organism: uncultured Spirochaetales bacterium (assembly GCA_902781545.1). GTDB lineage: Bacteria > Spirochaetota > Spirochaetia > Sphaerochaetales > Sphaerochaetaceae > UBA9732. The sequence continues at coordinate 67,924 of CACZJR010000011.1, forward strand.
GGCCTGCGGATGTCTGCCGCAAGGCCGCAGCCGAGTCCATGGTTGACTATAGGATGCTTCAGAGGATGATTGACTACTGCACGTCTGACGGGGATTCGGATAACGGATCGGAAGGGAGGCTAGCACCCACACCTGAGATGACGGACAGCCTGGAGAAAGGTCTTGTCAGGCTGATCGCATTTGAGGAGAGAAAGTGATGGACAGCCTGTTTCTGGAATTGGAGAAGAAAGGCAAGGTCCTTGTGTTCGGGCACAGGGGGTTCAGTCAGGATTATCCTGAGAACACAATGCTTTCTTTCAGCAAGTGTGCGGACAACCCCCTGATTGACGGGGTGGAGCTTGATGTCCATGTTTGCCGCAGCGGAGAGGTCGTTGTTGCCCATGATTTCTCCCTCAAGCGGACCGCAGAACTTGACTGTGAGATAGAGGACCTCTCCCTGGATGAGCTGAGGCAGATTGATGTGGGGTCATTCAAGGACAGCCGCTTCTCAGATGCCCGCATCCCGCTTCTTCGTGAGCTTTTCTCTGCCTTCGGTGAGCGCTTCTATTATGATATTGAATTAAAGGTGAAGGCCGGACGTGTGAACAAGGAGCTCTCACGCAAGGTCATCGACCTGATCTCTGAATTCAAGCTGTGGCCGAGGGTGCTTGTCTCAAGCTTCAATCCGCTTGCGCTCAGGGCTTTCCGCAGCGAGTGCCGCTCTTACGGCCATGTGGCTATCCCACCTGCGGCTGACATATTCGCCAGGAGCAAGGACATCCCCAAGATGCTGTGGAACGGCGCAGGTCATCTGGCATCTCGGAGCAGCTATCAGAAACCTGAATACAAGCAGATAGACAGCGCATATCTTCGCTCTCACGGCAGGTTGCCGATCATCACATGGACGGTGAATACGGAGTCTGATGCCCTGAGGATGCTTGAGTTGAACAGCCCCAGGATGAGGGTTTTCGGTCTGATAGGCAATGACCCGCACATGCTTGCCGATGTGGTAAGTCATTGGACTAAATAAAGTTCTAGTACTACAACCGCACATGAATATTTTTTCTCACTTTTTTTAAAAAAGAGTGTTGACATTTTGTTGCGGAATCGAGTATGTTCATAGAGCACGCTTCAAGGATGCTTGGAGAAAGTGCAGTAGATTTTTACAGAGATATTAAAGAAGAGAAGGTTAAGTAAGGAATTATGACGATTGCTTCGGCCGTTGGTCATAGTTCAGTTTACGGAAGCATGAGGGCTTCCAGTCAATTCAAAGATTCGGACAGAAGATAACGTACAGTTGTTCGGAGAGCATCCGGGAGGATGCGGAGTTGACAGGAGAGAACGAGATAATCAATGTCCGGTCTTCGGACCGGGTTTCAAATGATGGAGAGTTCGATCCTGGCTCAGAACGAACGCTGGCGGCGCGTTTTAAGCATGCAAGTCGAGCGGCAGCAGCAATGCGAGAGCGGCGGACGGGTGAGTAACACGTGGGTAATCTGCCCTCCGGTCGGGAATAGCCTGTGGAAACACAGGATAATACCGGATGCGATGGTCCCCGCACAAGCGGGGGTCAGGAAAGGAGCCAAGGCTCCGCCGGAGGATGAGCCCGCGTCCCATTAGCTTGATGGTGAGGTAAAGGCCCACCATGGCGATGATGGGTAGCCGGCCTGAGAGGGTGAACGGTCACATTGGAACTGAGACACGGTCCAGACTCCTACGGGAGGCAGCAGCTAAGAATCTTCCACAATGGACGAAAGTCTGATGGAGCGACGCCGCGTGGGCGATGAAGGCCGTGAGGTTGTAAAGCCCTTTTCTTGAGGGGGAATAACGCAGGCAGGGAATGGCCTGCGGATGACGTGAATCAAGGAATAAGCCCCGGCTAACTACGTGCCAGCAGCCGCGGTAACACGTAGGGGGCGAGCGTTGTTCGGAATCATTGGGCGTAAAGGGCGCGCAGGCGGCCGTGTAAGTCTGGTGTAAAATGGTTGTGCTCAACACAATCATGCGCTGGAAACTGCGGGGCTTGAGTCAACGAGGGGATGCCGGAATTCCAGGTGTAGGGGTGAAATCTGTAGATATCTGGAAGAACACCAGTGGCGAAGGCAGGCATCTGGCGACTGACTGACGCTGAGGCGCGAAGGTGCGGGGAGCAAACAGGTTTAGATACCCTGGTAGTCCGCACAGTAAACGATGTGCACCAGGTGGCGGGCAGCAGTGCTCGGTACCGAAGCAAACGCATTAAGTGCACCGCCTGGGGAGTATGCCCGCAAGGGTGAAACTCAAAGGAATTGACGGGGGCCCGCACAAGCGGTGGAGCATGTGGTTTAATTCGACGATACGCGAGAAACCTTACCAGGGCTTGACATACACCGGGATGCGGCGGAAACGTCGCAGCTGCTTGCAGCCGGTGTACAGGTGCTGCATGGCTGTCGTCAGCTCGTGCTGTGAAGTGTTGGGTTAAGTCCCGCAACGAGCGCAACCCCTGCCTTCTGTTACCATCATTCAGTTGGGGACTCAGAAGGAACTGCCGGTGACAAACCGGAGGAAGGTGGGGACGACGTCAAGTCATCATGGCCCTTACGTCCTGGGCCACACACGTGCTACAATGGCCGGTACAGAGTGCTGCGAATCCGGAAGGAGGAGCGAATCACAAAAAGCCGGTCTCAGTACGGACTGGAGTCTGCAACCCGACTCCACGAAGTTGGAATCGCTAGTAATCCCGTATCAGCATGACGGGGTGAATACGTTCCCGGGCCTTGTACACACCGCCCGTCACACCATCCGAGTTGGGGGTACCCGAAGTCGCTAGTCTGACCGCAAGGGGGACGGTGCCGAAGGTACGCCTGGTGAGGGGGGTGAAGTCGTAACAAGGCAGCCGTACCGGAAGGTGCGGCTGGATCACCTCCTTTCTGAGAAAGAAAGGCTTTTGCCGGTGTCACTCACAGACACTGGCTGACAGGCATAGGACCGTCGGTCCGGAAGGTGGAAGACCTTCCAAAACAAAAAAGTTGCCTTCATGCAATGAACCTTCTCTTCTTCGATATCTCTGGATAGAGATAGACCTGGGGCAGTAGCTCAGTTGGTTAGAGCACCGCTCTGATAAGGCGGGGGTCATAAGTTCAAGTCTTATCTGCCCCATCTGATTTTTACATTTATAGCGAAGGGATGAGATAAACAATATGGTCAAGCGAATAAGGGTCCACGGAGGATGCCTTGGAGCCGCCAGACGAAGAAGGACGTGACTAGCTGCGAAAAGCCGGGGGTAGGAGCCAATATCCGACGATCCCCGGGTGTCCGAATGGGGTAACCCGAATGTCTGGATGACATTGACCTGCACGTGAATCAGATAGCGTGCAGGGGATAGACGCTGGGAAGTGAACCATCTAAGTACCAGCAGGAAAGGAAATCAAAACGAGATTCCCTCAGTAGCGGCGAGCGAACGGGGAAGAGCCTAAACCGGCGGCGTGCCAAGCCCGTGTGCGTTGCGTCGCCGGTGTTGCGGGAACCGCAGGCGGAGGATACGGACTCCGCGTCAGGTTAGAAACCGAGTCGTTATGGGAAGGATCTGGGAAGGTCCGCCGGAGAGGGTGAAAGCCCCGTAGCTTAAAGCGAGTCGGCCTGATGTGCGGGAATCCCGAGTACGCCGGGACACGAGGAATCCTGGCGGAATCTGGGGGGACCACCCTCCAAGGCTAAATACTTGGCGGCTACCGATAGCGCATAGTACCGTGAGGGAAAGGTGAAAAGAACCCCGGGAGGGGAGTGAAAGAGAACCTGAAACCGTGGACCTTCAAGCGGTCAGAGCCCGCAAGGGTGATGGCGTGCCTTTTGTAGAATGAGCCTGCGAGTTACCGTATGCAGCGAGGTTAAGGCATAGGAGTGCCGGAGCCGTAGGGAAACCGAGTCTGAACAGGGCGCACAGTTGCATGCGGTAGACCCGAAGCCAAGTGATCTATCCGCGGCCAGGCTGAAGCTGGAGTAGAATCCAGTGGAGGGCCGAACCTAAATCCGCTGAAAAGGGTTGGGATGAGCTGTGGATCGGAGCGAAAGACTAAACAAACTTGGAGATAGCTGGTACTCCCCGAAATAGCTTTAGGGCTAGCCTCGGACGGACAGCCATGGAGGTAAAGCACTGGATGGATGAGGGTCCTTCACCGGATACCGATTTCAACCAAACTCAGAATGCCATGGCCCAATATCCGGGAGTCAGACGGCGACTGATAAGGGCCGTCGTCAAAAGGGAAACAGCCCAGACCGTCGGCTAAGGTCCCAAATGTGTGCCAAGTGGGAAAGGAAGTATGATTGCGGAGACAGCCAGGAGGTTGGCTCAGAAGCAGCCACTCCTTCAAAGAGTGCGTAACAGCTCACTGGTCGAGTAGTCGTGCGCCGATAATTCAACGGGGCTAAGCACACAACCGAAGCCACGGCACTGCAGCAATGCAGTGGGTAGGGGAGCATTCCATGTACGGACGAAGGTGCGGCGCAAGCCGTGCTGGACGGGATGGAAGAGAGAATGCAGGCATGAGTAACGTAAAGATGGGTGGGATCCCCATCCGCCGAAAGCCTAAGGTTTCCAGGGTAAAGGTAATCTACCCAAGGGTCAGTCGGCCCCTAAGGCCAGGTCGAAAGACGTAGCCGACGGGAAACGGGTCAACATTCCCGTACCTCTTGATGATTCGATGGAATGACGCATAGGGTGAAGCACAGCGGGGCGACGGTCGTCCCCGTCCAAGCGTTTAGGTGTTGAGGAGAGCAGGCAAATCCACTCTCCGAGCCGAGACGCGAATGCGAGTGAACCTACGGGGGATCGAAGTGTGTGACATCGTCGTGCCGGGAAACAATTCCTAAGTCATGTCGTCAAGGGACCGTACTATAAACCGACACAGGTGGGCGAGCTGAGAATGCGAAGGCGTACGGAAGAACTCGCGTTAAGGAACTCGGCAAAATGCATACGTAACTTCGGAATAAGTATGGCCGTGAGAGCGGCTGCAGAGAAATGGCCCATGCGACTGTTTACCAAAAACACAGGTCTATGCGAACCAGCAATGGGAAGTATATGGACTGACACCTGCCCGGTGCTGGAAGGTTAAGGGGAGTTGTTCACGCAGCGAACCGAAGCCCCAGTAAACGGCGGCCGTAACTATAACGGTCCTAAGGTAGCGAAATTCCTTGTCGGGTAAGTTCCGACCCGCACGAATGGTGTAACGAAATTGAAGTCCAGGTGAAGATGCCTGGTACCTGTGGTTAGACGGAAAGACCCCGTGAACCTTTACTTCAACTTAGCATTGATGATTGGACCTTCTTGTGTAGGATAGGTGGGAGGCATTGAAGCGTGGGCGTCAGCCTGTGTGGAGCCGTTGGTGAAATACCACCCTGGAAGGTTCAGTCCTCTAACCCTCGCCGTGATCCGGTGCGGGGACAATGCTAGGCGGGAAGTTTGACTGGGGCGGTCGCCTCCCAAAGAGTAACGGAGGCGCGCGAAGGTCACCTTAGCCTGGTTGGGAATCAGGCGTCAAGTGTAAAGGCACAAGGTGGCTTGACTGCGAGACTCACAAGTCGAGCAGGTACGAAAGTAGGTCTTAGTGATCTGGCGGTGGCAAGTGGAAGCGCCGTCACTTAACGGATAAAAGGTACTCCGGGGATAACAGGCTGATCTTGCCCAAGAGTTCATATCGACGGCAAGGTTTGGCACCTCGATGCGCCAATTAAAGCGGTACGCGAGCTGGGTTCAGAACGTCGTGAGACAGTTCGGTCCCTATCTGCCACAGGCGTTGGATGTCTGAGAGGTCCTGCTTTTAGTACGAGAGGACCAAAGTGGACGGACCTCTGGTGTATCTGTCATCGTGCCAACGGTGATTGCAGAGTAGCCACGTCCGGAAGGGATAAACGCTGAAAGCATCTAAGTGTGAAACCCCCCTCAAGATGAGACATCCCTGACTTTAAGTCAATAAGGAACCAGAGAGACTATCTGGTTGATAGGCCGCGGATGCAAGCGCAGCAATGTGTTCAGTCCAGCGGTACTAATCATCCGAACGGCTTGACCATATTGTCTATCTTATCCCGGA